>JALONF010000369.1 GCA_025455085.1 Ignavibacteriaceae bacterium | reverse complement strand
AAGATATTCACTTTCTCCCGAGCGAAAAATTCTCCTGGTAATTGTAACATCTGTGTATTCAATGGGAAGGATGCCCTTGGTGTTTTCAATTGTTAAAGAAACTTCAGCCATACCCATCGGCTTACGTGTGGAGGTTCCGTTAAAGATAACGTTTTCCATTTTATCGCTTCGCAGAGTGCTGGTTCTTTGTTCACCGAGACACCATCTTATAGCATCTACAATGTTGGTCTTTCCGCAGCCATTCGGGCCAACGATAGAAGTTACACCCTGATGAAAATTTATTGGAGTTTTCTGAGCGAAAGATTTAAAACCGAATATTTCAAGTTTCGATAAATACAAACTTTTCTCTCTTAAATATTGAACTGCTTGAAAGCAAAAAGCAGATACTGAATGGTTGAATGCTTCAACTCAAAATAAAATAAAACTGAGCCAACGAGTGCAAGAATAAATATAATACTATATAAATATACAGTGCCTGGCTTTGAATCAAACAAAACGTGAATGCCTTTTAGAAGACGATAAAGAACCCACAGCTGCACAAAGATAAGTCCAAGATAAATGTACAGATTAATTGACCCTGCAAAGAGAACTCTGTATAAAATTATTCCCACAGGGATGAGCAGCACTACAGGAAGCATCGCCCAGATAAAAGTAAAATAAACACTGATTATATAAACCCTGGTTTTTACAAATAGTGAGGCGATTTTTATTACCAGAGCAATGATTATAAACATCACAATATTAAAAGCTGTAAGCCACAACAAAGACATCAATGGATGCCAGGAGAGGTAGTTCGCCATTTTCATCAGTGCCGGACTGGCGAAAGCAAGCAAAAGATGTTCAAAGAATAAACTGGTTTTTAGGTGAAACAAAATATTGCTTACGATCAGCGCAATTACAGCAGCTATAATTAAGCCGAGCAATGTTGAATGTGCAGCAGAAATTATTCTCTGATCCCGTACATCTGAAAAAAAGTTATACGGGCGAAGCAAAGCTCTCGAAGCATCATCACGGAATTTCCTGCCGGAATTTACAAGCACACCCATAAAGATAGCCAGAAGCAAACCAAAAACTATAAAGATCATCGGTGAGTCATCTTTTTTGCTGCCGATGGGAATTGTAACTTTCTCGAGATTATTGAGCTTTGAGTAAACAACTTTATAACTTATCCTGTTTTTACTTCTTGTCTCGTCCAATAAACCAATGCGATATAAATTTCTATCACTGCCGCTGCAAATGAAGGATGAATAATCACCGAAGTAATCATTAAAAGCGTTGATGAAAAAAGCCGGTGCTTTTACCTGAGAAATGTAATCGAAAAATTCCTCATAATATTTTGCCTGGGCTTCAAATGAATACTCGTTCAGATATCCGTCTGATCCGCCGATATAAACAGGGTATGTAACTGCTGAGAAAAAGACTTTCCCTTTGCCGAGTTCATTCTGCAATTCTCTGATTTGTTCATCAGAAATTGCCGCACTCTCTTTTATAAACTCAATGCCGTAAAGGTCCAGCTTTTCTATGTTTACAAGATTTGTATTTGAGAATGACGCATAAGTAAGCAAACTACTTTTTTCTTTTGCAGCTTCTGCAAGAATGGATAATAAAGAAATATGTTCCTCGAGCTGCGGAAGGAAAGTGCCGCCAAATCCAATAGCAGCAAACGATGAATATTCACCATAAAACGAAATATAGTTGTGCAGAAATTCTTTGCTTCTGTTTATAAAACTTTCATCTCCGGCAATTCCCTGAGGAACACCGTTGATAGGAATTTCCAGGAATGCAAGCAATCCATATTTTTCACAGAGAGCAAGATAGTAAGGATGGATTGTGCTTTTCGCAAACCTCACCGAATTAAAACCGGCTTCCTTAATCAGGCTTATGTCTTTCTCCATTTGATTATAAGAAATCAATCTACCATATGTTTCATTTCCAATGTAATATATCGTTCCTTTCAGTTGAAATTCTTTTCCATTAAGTAAGATTGCTTCTCTGTCAGATTTCAAATCAAATAGTGAAATTAACTTTTGCTTTGTATCTATAAGTGAATCTGACTTAAACAACTGCTGCTTCAGAATATATGACGAATGATTTTCAGGTGACCATAAAACTGCCCCGGGCAACTCTAACTTCTGTGTGATTGTAATATCTTTATTTCTATCCAGAGTAAAATTATACCTTGGTAATTCCTTTATAACATTCCCTGCGGCATCAGTAACAGAAACCGAGAGGTAGTAATCATTCGCGTTGCCAATACCTGTAGTGTTCAAAATTGTTTTGTTATTTTTTATCAACGATTCAACCTGAAGAGAAACATTTTTGTAATCAGAAGAGAATGTTGGTGTAATATTTTCTTTCGCAATATAAAAATCAGGTTTAATGTGAATGAAAACATCGCTAACTATTCCGCCATGGTTTTGCGGGAAAAGAAATCGCTGTTTCTGAGGAATAGAATTTTTTGAATTGAGATCATAAAGCAGTTTCACTGACAGAACATTTTTTCTATCGCTCCTAAGAATATCTCTTGGCAGAGACACTCTAAAAGGATACTCACCACCGCTATGACGGTAAATGATTGTGTTATTGAGGGAAATATCTGCCGTGTAGTTTATTGAGAAAAAAACTATTTCTAATGAGCTCTCTGAAATTTGTGCTTTTGAGAGTTCAAACTCTTTTTCATACTTTTTGTGCTTTGTCATCATCTGCAGGCTGAACAGTCCATTCTCCATTCAGCAAAATGACCGACCGGGTTTGTGTTATATCAAAAAAGAGAGAGTCCATCAATCGGATTTTATAATCCGGAACTTCTCTGAAAACAATCTGGCTAAACGAAAATTGAAAAGCAAAAAGCGTAAGAATTCCTGATAAGACCAGAGATCTAAAATGGAAGGTTAACATCCGATAAGGAAATCCTTTGAAAATTTATTAAAAAACGCACAAATATACTACAGATTCGAGGGGAAATCAATCTGAAACTGGTGGTAGTACAACAAAATAAAACAATTTCTCAAAGTACTCTGTCAAGCAGAAGCAATAATACTAATATCTTTCTGTGAAAGCAGTTCGCCTGAGTTATCAGGTTTAACGCTTCCTCCATACTGAATGATAAGATTTTCAGCAACTGAGGTCGAATATTTTTTAGCCACTAATTCACGAATGAAAGCGTGGACTTCCTGCGCTTGTTCGGGAGTTGCGGTCTTCCCTGTACCAATTGCCCAGACAGGTTCATAAGCAATGATGACATTTTTCATCTGTTCAGAAGAAATTCCTTCAAGTCCTTTTTCGATTTGTGAAGAAACAACCTTCATCGTTTCGCCGCTTTCCCGCTGTTCGAGTAATTCACCTATACAAAAAATTGGTTTCAATTCTTTAGCAAGTGCAGTTTTAATTTTTTTATTTATCAGTTCATCCGATTCATTAAAAATTACTCTTCTTTCTGAGTGACCGAGTATTACATATTCACAGCCAACTGATTTTAGCATATCCGCAGAAATTTCTGCAGTGTAAGCACCGCTCTCTTCATAATACATATTCTGTGCACCGAGCTTTATCTGAGTTCCTTTCAATAAAGAATTCACTTCACTTAACGATGTAAACGGCGGACATACTATCACTTCAGCTTTGTTGTCTTTTCCCAATCCATTAATAATCTCACTCGCTAATTTTTGAGATTGATGCAAATTCATATTCATTTTCCAGTTGCCGGCGATAACTTTTTTTCTCATTGTTTCCTCTGATTTTTGAAATTTGTACGGGCAAAGTTAAGAAATTTATAACGGCTTTACATCTTTTCAATGCTTGAATGATAAGGGCAATTTCACGCCAAGTCGCAAAGACGCAAAAGGTAACGACATAATTTTACAGAATAATTTAGTCCGCTTTTCAGTATTTTTAGCATCAATTAATTGAAACTATGAGCAGTGCTAAAAAACAATTAGCTGTGGTGGCTGTCAGCGGCGGAATGGATAGCTGTGTTACGGCTTCAATTGCAATTAAAAATTATGAGCTCGCCTTTGCGCATATTAATTATGGACAGAGAACTGAGTTGAGAGAACTGAAAGCTTTCAGGGATATCGCAGATTTTTTTGAAGTGAAAGAACGGTTAGTAATCGATCACACTCATCTTTCAAAAATCGGCGGCTCATCTTTAACGGATAAAAATATTGAAGTAACAAAAGCAGATTTAAGAAGTATACAAATTCCGACTTCATACGTTCCTTTTAGAAATGCGAATATTCTTTCTGCCTGTGTTAGCTGGGCTGAAGTGCTGAATGCAAAAGCAGTTTTCATTGGTGCTGTTTATGAAGATTCCTCCGGTTATCCTGATTGCAGACCAGATTTTTTTTCTGCATTTGAAAAAATGGTTGAGCTTGGAACTAAACCTGAAATAAAAATAAAAATTGAAACTCCTGTTATTCATCTTTCAAAAGCTGAGATAATTAAAAAAGGAATTGAACTGAAAGCACCGCTTCATTTAACGTGGAGCTGTTATCAAAATGAAGATATTGCCTGCGGAGTCTGTGATAGCTGTGCCCTTCGTCTGAGAGGATTTCAATTGGCGGGAGTTGAGGATCCGATTCGTTATTCTGTGAGCCCAAAGTACATTTAAGTAACATTAATTGATTTAAGATTAACGATTAACGATTTTAGAAGTAAAGAAGGAAGACTTGAATTATCAAGAAGAGCAAAAAGATCAAAAATCCTAATTCGTTAATCTGAGATCAAAAAAATTATTTTAGAATTTATAATTAATCAAATGAATAAAAAAGATTTAGAAGAGCGATTAATAAATTTTGCAGTTTTAGTAATTGAAATTGCAAATGACCTGCCAATCACGAAAGTGGGGAATCATTTATCAGGTCAATTGGTACGATCAGGAACATCGTCTGCATTAAATTACGGAGAAGCTCAAAGCGGAGAATCAAGAAAAGATTTTATCCATAAAATTAAAATTGTATTAAAGGAATTAAGAGAAACATTAATCTGTCTGAAGATTATTGATCGCACAAATATTTTATCATCCAAGGAAAAATTATATGTTGCTCTAAAAGAAAACGACGAGCTTATTTCAATATTTGTTAAGAGTGTAGAGACAGCAAGTAGAAATCAAAAATCATAAACTCAAATAAGAAAATTATTAAAAAATTGAAATTGAATAACGATTGAAGATCAACGATTTTAAATTTTAGAAGTGAAGATGCACCTTAAAAGATCATAAATCAAATATCGTTAATCGTTGATCTTAAATCAAAAAGGATTACCAAGTGAGTAAAATGAAAGTAGAAAAAAGAAAACCAAAAAGAAAATTATTAGAAACATTCAACAACGAATTCCCTGAACGGGATTATACAATCATTCACACAGCGCCCGAATTTACGTCTCTCTGCCCCAAGACAGGTCAGCCGGATTTTGCTACAATCACTGTTCAATATGTACCTGATAAATTTTGTCTAGAATTAAAATCTTTAAAGCTGTACTTCAATTCCTATCGTAACGACGGATTGTTCTTTGAAAGTGCAACGAATAAAATTCTTGATGATCTGGTTGCAG
>JALONF010000368.1 GCA_025455085.1 Ignavibacteriaceae bacterium | reverse complement strand
TTCTTAATTTTGTAACGAATAAAAATTGTATTCGAAAGAGGTAATTGATCAGTTTCAAAAGCGAAAATCGTTTGTCTGATTTCTATTCCAAGTGGATTCATTGGCCATCTTCTTTCAGCAGACGGTACTCCATCGTTATAAGCACACCAGTAAGTTTCATCACCTAAAATATCAGGTTTATCCTCATCCGGGTTCCACTGGTTATTGCCATTCAAATCAACTGGATTATATATACCATTTCCATCACCATCATAAAAATCTGCACCAAGAGCAACGGCGTCCTTCCAATCCTGCCAGCTTTGACTAAAGGGAGGGTCATCACTTCTTAATTTATAGATCGCAGAACGAGGATCTTCCGGACCTATATTTATTGTTCCCGATTGGTAATCCTGTACCATTACATTGGGCATTACTCCGTTCGTCCAAACCGAATCAATAATTCCACTCAGATAGAATCCTGCAGAATAAAGAACGTAATCATCTTCAAAATGTCCTCCCTGCCCTAGAGGATAAGCATTAACATCTGCAATTACTCCTTCCCTGTTAAAGGGAAGATAGATTTTATTGACATTAATATACGCTGTGTCTCCAACGTTCTGGCTGAATGTCCCTGAATAGCTAATCAGGAAAATCAGGAAGAACGCAAAGAGAATTTCTTTTTTGAAAACTAATGTTTTCATTTCTTCCTCCGTTAGTATTTAATAAATTTTAATTGATAGAATTATCATCTTATCAATACCATTTTTTTACTTGTGATGAACTCATTTACTCTCAACTGATAAATGTACACTCCGCTCGCCAATGCGGATAAGTTTAGCGTTACTTCGTACCTGTCTGCTTTCTTAAATTCATTAAGTATTGTTTTTACTTTTTGTCCGAGTATGTCGAACACTTCTATTGTTACTACTCCATCCTGCGGGAGTTCATATCTGATTGTTGTTGTTGGGTTGAATGGGTTGGGGTAGTTCTGGTAAAGCACATAACTGTTTACAGGATTTGTTGCTGATGGTGGTGTGTATGTCATCGAGGCAAAGTTGCTCTGGTATTCCTGAATTGCTCTTTGAACATTTTCTCGTGCAACTGTAACAGAATTTAATGGATCGCTTCCTCTGCCAATTACATAAGCTATAATTATTTCCTGCGATTTATTTTTTTTTAACTCGAAAGGACCTGTGCTCACTAAATTTCTCATATCACGATTTTGATCGCATATCCATCCAATGTTTTCTACAGGATCACCGGAGAACCAAAGTCTGGGATTAACCTCGTGACAATCTACTCCGCCTCTCACCTCACCGAACGGAAACGTACAGGGGTTAGGATAATTTCCAAGCCTGTCTTTCCCTAAAAGATAATTCCTGGCATTTTCAGCAGTCCCCGGATCGTTTAAATTTGGGACACCCCCAATAATAAAAATATGTGAAGTAATATCGAGGTTTTTTGAATTGGAAAATATCTCCGAACCTATCTGTTGCCCAAAATTATTTTTTGCAGTATCTGTCGAAATATTTGTAGTAGCGATTGGTCCCTGCAAGACAGTTGAAAAGAAAGCAGGTGGATTATCTCCATACTGATAATCCGGTTCATTCTCATAGTAAAAAGCAGAATTAAATATTGTATCACAACCAACAACGTCATTTGTTGCATCACCCATATCCCCGTCTTCCCAGATTCCAAAGTAAACTGAATCCATAACCTCTGCTACCATTCCTGTGTTCAGAATTGAATATCGAATGAAGATTACATTCTCAAGTTCCGGGTTATCAGTTGCAAAGATTGTTTGCCTTACTTCTATCCCCTGTGGATCGACAGTATTCCATCTCCTGCTATTTTTAGGTAATCCATCATTATAGACACACCAGGCAATTTCATCTCCAATGAGCATTGGCATATCTTCATTCAAATCCCAGGTACCGTTCCAGTTCTTATCGACGGGATTGTAAATTCCATCTTCATCACCATCATAAAATTCTGCACCGAGTGAAACTGCATCTTTCCAGTTTTGCCAGGTGTAACCGAATGGTTTATCATCCTTATTAACTATATAAATTCTATTTACGTCTTCCTTTGGATCGCTTCCAACTTTACCGGCAAGATAATCCTCAACTAAAGAAGCTGATGCAACAGCATTACTCCACATTACACCATTTGCATAGCCTGAAAGAAAGAAACCACCAGAAAACAAAAACCAACCTTCCTCAAATTTTCCTAATGAACCAGGATTCTGGACCGGAACTTCAGCAATCTGTTCATCCTTTTTTTGGTTGCCATTGATATCAGTCAAATTGAATTCAGCTTTTATCAGATCGTGAGTGTAATTTACATCGGCAAGAATACCTTTGTTGTTAAATGGCATACTAATATTATTTATATCAATTGCATAAGTGCGATAATAATAGGGTAGGACTGAAGATTGTGTGGGAGTTGGGAAAGTATTCCCGTAAATGTTATCATTAGCCAGACTGTCATTATGCATACCATCATCGTACATTTCTGCCTCGTATACACCATTCTCAAGATTTACGTGAACCTGCGACACAGCTTCATCATCAACCACAAGTGCACGATAATCAAATTCCTCGGTTTCAAAATCTACTCCTGTCACTTCCTGTTTCAAAACTACTGGTGGCGTGAAGGTATCTTCTGATTCTCCGTATACGCCAAAAAAATTCTGCTTTACAAATGGGTAATTAATATTTTGCAGATACTTCATGCAGCGCTCGACCGTGCCGCGCTCGTTCCAGGCAGGCACAAGGATCGATACTGGAGGCAAATCATCTGTTTTCTGATGAATTAGGCTGGCTACCCCTATTCGATACTGGTTTCCTCTTT
>JALONF010000367.1 GCA_025455085.1 Ignavibacteriaceae bacterium | reverse complement strand
TATTTCTGATAAACAGTTTGTCTATAATTTCTTCTATTTTCCTTATCAACTCCCGCTGAAACACCAACATTCAATTTATCATACCTAAAACCAAGTCTACCGCCCACGCCCAAATACTTAACAGCGGATTGTCCGTATGCAACGTATCCAGGAATCAGGTCGTTATCTTCGCTAGAAAAAAATCCATTTGTAGGAAAATTGAGGTAAGCTGCATAATCGAATTTTGCATCACCTGCATTAAGCACACCTGATGCTTGAACAAGAGCTTTTTGAGGTAAAAATGAAAACACATCAACCAAATTTCCTTGATTAGTTTCATACAATTTTGGTCTGAAGACATAAGGTAATAGAGGAGTTTTATTATAAATTTCATACAGCTGATTAAATGTTGGAATCAACATTCCAAACTTTACTTTTAACTCATCACAATAATTCCATCGCAGGTAAGCTTCCTGAAGACTAAATCCGCCAAATCCACGATCGCTCGAATAATTATTTACTAATTCAAAATTGATAAAAGCAGAAAAATCATCTCCAAAACTCTTCTTAAAGAAAAGGTTCAATTGAGAAATTCCCATTGTATAATAATTATAATTTTCTTCGCCCTCTGGTGGCCCTGGTTCAGCATATTCGTTTGAATAAGAATTAAAATATGGCTGGGCATAACCAAATACTTCAAGATCATCCTGTGCTTTAAGGGAGACTTGAGTAAGGCTGATAAACAACAAAAAAAGTAATATGAACAATTTTTTCATTAGATACTCCTTAATTATAAATTTAATCACTTTATTAAGATCGTTAGTTTTTCCCTCAGTTACAGAAATAGTGCTTCGGATTAAATGCTCTAATTCCTAGTTGATTATCGAATAATTTGTGAAATTTTTAAGGAAAGAGTTTCAGGCGGTCAAATCGTGTTTCAAAAAAGCCCAAATTGGCTTTGGAAATGAATGATCTGCGAATGTTTAAATAAAATAGCCTTAATCTGCAGATAAAAATGTAAGAATAGCGCGTGTAAACTTGTTCTTTTGACTTTCTATAACTAGACTTCCGTCAAAATAATTCATAGCCTTTTTAACAAATGCAAGCCCTAATCCATTTCCATCTAACTGATGAAAATCTCTGTCAAACTGATTAAAAGTCTCTATATTATCTATTTCATTTGGGTGCATCCCGATGCCAAAATCGGTTACAGAAAGCAAATAGACAGAGTCTTTCTTTTCGCCTTTTACAAAAATATGAGTACCGTTATGAGAGAATTTTACTGCATTTTCTAAAACCTCCCTTAATACCAGATGAAGAAACCTGTTATGAAATTTTAAAAAGGCAGGTTCTAAATTTAACTCAATATCATATAAACGTTCTTTAATATGCAGATGATCAAAACATGATAATCTTACTTCGTCATTACTAACTGTACATTCAACAGATTCGTTAACTAAACTTGTTTTAGTTATTAAATCAAGATCTGCAATCTGAAGAAATTTTTCGATGCGGTTATGCAATCTTTTTGCACTAAATGAAATCCTTTCAACCATTTCTATAATTTCATCTTTGGTCATATCAAACTGGTCAGATAAAATGATCTCAGAATAACCAAGTATTCCAATTAAAGGGGTTCTCAATTCATGAGGAAGAGCTGATCGGATATTTTTTTTAACTTGTTCAATTTTTTCATCATAACTTTCAACTTTTGCAATTCGTGTGTTAATAGCCTTTAACAAATCTTCAGAAGAAAAAGGTTTAGTGACATAGTCATCTGCTCCCAAGCTCATTCCCTGTCTTATAGAAGTTAAATCACTTTTAGCTGTTAAAAACAAAAATGGATAAATCCAGGATGCGGATCAGGAGAAGGGCTGTTCCACTCCTGGCCAGGCTGATCCGATAATCCCTATGGAGAAGAATGGGATAACTAAGCTCGCCGACACGCCAAGGGGTGATGGTGAGCAAAGCATTCTGAACTAGAAATAGCCCGGTTAAATAGCGGATAGATATTTGACCCTGTAGAAATAACCGGTATCGCAGGGCGTTCAACAATGCTGTCAGAATGAAGGACAGAATTCCCAAACTGATTAGAATCGGAGAAACCTGGACTGCCCTCTCCCTGAACTGGTCGAAGGAAATCCCACTCCAACGGATGACCCAATAAAACGCCAATATGCCAGTGGCGATCTGTAACACCAGCCCAAAAGTAGCAGTCAATCGTTTCTTTGAGATGGCCCCAATTTTAAAGTTCAGCATCTCTTAGGAATTAATTCGTAGTAGGTTTCCCGGTTAGAACCTGCTCCCAGGACAGAATCATTTTGGACAGCGGGTAATTGGCAGCCAATTGCGCTTTAGCGCGTTGCGCATACAACCTTGCATCCTGTCGATGATTGACTGCGGCGACTAACGCACTTTTCAACGAATGTGGGTCTTCGGGAGGAATAATCCAACCAGATACACCATCTTCCACAAGATCTAGGTTGCCATCCACTGCGCTCACAACCACGGGGCAACACGCTTCAATCGCTTCCATCAAGGCATTGGGCATGCCCTCGAAGCGAGAAGGCTGAGAATATACATCCAAAGCTGCTAGCAAATCCGGTAGATCATTACGATAACCAAGGAAATGGACCCTTCCATCTAAACTGCAAGCAGCCACCTGTCTGCGCAGGCTTTTATCTAGCTCCCCATTGCCAATGATTATTAAGTGCATCTCTGGCACCTGGGCAAGGGCAACCGCCTGGATCAAGACGTCGAAACCCTTCTGGTAGCTCAACCTGCCGGCTGTTCCAATCAGAACTGATTCAGGGTTCAAGGAAAGCTCACTCAATAATCTGTGGCGATAAATTGTCCT
>JALONF010000366.1 GCA_025455085.1 Ignavibacteriaceae bacterium | reverse complement strand
TATTTTTATTTGTACCCCAACTGGTAATTACATTTCCAAATTTGTCTATGTTGGTGAAGAAACCCCCGATTGAATTATCCCAGGTCTGAAGCCAGAAATGTGCGCAGCTATCCGTATAGCCAATTGCTAACTCAGGATTAAGAAGATACGGTGAAGTTGGAGTGTATTGTGCAAAAGCTATTGAGTGTACAACTAGGAAAAAAGTAATCAGTAAATATTTTTTCATTTCGTCCTTAGAAATTAATTTTAATCTGAATGTAATTTATGAAATCGTTTCATCAAGGGCGAGCCAGCTATCCGCCCTATAAATTTCTTTTTGGCAGGATTGAAAGAATTGTAAATGAGTATTTATTATCTAAAAACTAAACTTGAATTTTAAGGTAGGCACTAATTCAGTTCCAGTAGCTGTATTTAAAGGCTCTACTCTAAAATTCACTGCAAGATTTTTGTTAAATCTGGTAGCACCCCAAACTGCTTCTGCTGCACTTAAAATATGATTGATATAAACTCCAACAATTGCAGTTGATGAAGTGTTGTAATAATCATTTGCTAACCCTCTCTGCCCGGAATAGTAAATATAATTGGGTGAGATCTGCGAGTTGTTGGCTCCACCAGTGTAGTCATTCCACCCGCCGCTGTATTGATGATACTTGCCAATTAGTTCATAATACTGCTGCTCACCGTGTGGCGGAAGTTTGTGTGAACCTTTTTCAGCTGCGTTTAGTTCTGCCCAATTTACTCTCTCCCAGGGTGGCAGAGTTTCATCATCACTGATTACAATTTTTGATAAATCGGCGCCTTCATATTGAGCCAGCCATTCGGCATATCTGACTACGCTCCAGTTGTGTTCAGGATTTGTATAATCATCAGCATAACTTTCAAAATATTCTGTTTGATCATCACCTTTATTATCGTACACAACAGCAGTGGTGATTAAAGCTGCTTCAACTGCTACAAAAATTCCAGCAATCCACCAGTCTTCGTTATAGACCTGTCCTGCACCAGGCAGAATTGCAGAAAGAACTCCGGAAATAACAGGAGATTTTTTCCCTGGTAAATCATCTGCCATTGGATTACGATTTAATTCAGCATAACTGTTGGAAATAATTTTTGAATCGGCATACAGATTTCCGGTTAGTTGAAGCTTGCTGCTTTCATTTACCTGGCTAAACGAAAGAGTTGAAAAAAGAATAACTGCAGAAAATATTTTTAATGTCTTCATATAACTACCTTAAACGGTTTGGATTGGTGAATCCACTTTTACTGTTAACTATATCAAATCCGAAAAGAATACCACCGTAAAATCTCCATTCTTTACCATAAGTTGCAACACCCTGATCAACGACCTTATCGAATTGATCAAATCCATAAGAAGCGTTAAAGAAAACGGCTGTCGGGAATAAATAATATGAGTTCATATCCAGACGAATTTCTGCACCAGCACCTTTTTTGAAATCGGAGAAAGATGGGAAATCACCTGTCCATGCATCGCCATAATCAAAATGGAAAGAAAGAAATATCTTATCAAAGTAAAGGAAGCTCATCTTGTAATCAATATCTCTCCATAATGGGAAACGATAAGTGAGATTTAACCAGGTCATTTCATTTCCACTCAAAGAGTAAAATGGATATGCTTTAAAGCCAATTAATCCGCCAATATAAAAATCAAAGAAATCGGGAACAGCAGGACCGAGAATCGTACCACCAGCAAGCCTTGTTGTTAAAGTATGATCTGACCACAGTGGTATATAAAGACTTCCATCAAGCAGTAATCTGTGAAAATTATAATCGTTGTATTTTGGTATAAGCAATCCATCTTCAATTACATACTCACCTTCATCGTTAAATTCGTTCCACTCGTAATCGTAAACAAAATCAACTTCCATTCCTACAGGATTAATATCAGTATCACGAGTTGGCATTAACGCTTCAAAATTGTAGCTCAATCTGAAATCTCTGCCAATAAAGTAAGTGTCATCAGATGTTGGATAAAGGATTGGATCACCATCTGTTTCAATTATAAAGCTGCCGATTGTTGCTGTGTAACGACTGAAAATAAATCTTAGCTCGAGATCGTTGTAGCGATTTATAATCTGGTGCCTTGCTGCTAAATCAAATTCTAAAAGATTATAAGTTACTTCTGTTGGAATAATCTGATCATATGAAACATTACCGTTAACTGTATCTGGTCCGAAGAGAACATCAATATCTGCTTTTCTGCTTACGCTGTAAAGTTCCGCTGATAGTTCAGGCTTTAATCCAATCAGACTTATTAAAGGAAGCTTGTTTTTAAATTCAAATATTAAAAACAAATCACGCTCCCATTTTGCATTTATTGCAGCACCTGCAAAAATTGAATAACGGTTAAGCATATCATTTGAAGCAACATATAATCCCGGTTTAATTCTCTGCCAGAAACTGTTCTGTGTATTATAGTTGTCGAATCTAATAAAAGGGAAAACAGTCAGGCTTGAAAACGCACCGCTGTATTTTGTTTCCGCGTATTCAGGAGTCTCATAGTCATTAAAATTTTTCAGTGATGCAATGTCAAACTCATCAATGTCACCATTTGGTTTGGTAATATCGAGCGGAGGATTTTTTCTCCACACATAACTCGCTGTTGAACTGACAACTTTCTGTACTTCATTTTTTATGTATAATATTTTATAACCTGTTGAAGTGTAACCGGAGTAGGTCAGTTCACCGTTTTCACTAACATCAGGCATAAATGCACCACCGATCACGTTTGTAAGCTGCTTCTTTTCTTTAGTTTCCAAGTTTAATGAATACAAATTTTAGATCCCGGTTTCATCGTAGGAATAAATTAGAATTCCGTT
>JALONF010000365.1 GCA_025455085.1 Ignavibacteriaceae bacterium | reverse complement strand
AAAATTCTTTATACCTGCCCCGCCAAATGCACCAATAAGTGAATCTGCTTGTAAAGAATAAATGAATAGTTCGGAAGTTTCCGGACTTCGGGTTTTTATTGTCTCGTTATTTAAATCAAGAGTTGATATAAATAAATACTCTTCATCATCACTCCATCTAAGCTTATTCAGATTGTGCTTTATATTTGTGACAAACTTAAGAGAATCGGTACCTCCTGTTTTAAGAAACACCGAATCGCTTTTGAATGAAACGCCATACTTGCCTGATAGAGAGATAGTAGAATTTCTCGGCGGTATCAACTGAGGGAATCCGCTCTTCTCGATGTCAAAAGTTTTTACTTCGCTGTCAACCAATTTTCCATAATGGTCGTAGACCTTTGTGTATTGATTGACATAGGATGCAATAGTTTTATCTAAAGCAGTGCAAATCACTTCAAGATTTTCATCATCATTCCAGCGGGCAGTGAATTGAAGTCCGCTGCCGAGATTGTCAATCTGCTTTGTTTCTGACAGGTCGTGAGAGATTATGAACAGTTTAAGTCTGTTGAAAAAAGGGAAATTTGCTTTAATGCCTGTCTTCTCTGAAGTTAAGAAATAAGCAGGATAGTTTCCCGGTTTGTAAACAAGCATCACAACATTCTCTCTCGGGTATAGTTTCCCGGTTTGTAAACAAGCATCACAACATTCTCTCTCGGGTGCCACCAGGCAGGCTTATATTTTTTTTCGGAAAGGTTGTAGCTGTAAACACCGACCTTGTCAAACCATTCGGTTAAGAATAGAAAGCTATTCTTATTGTCTGTAGATAAAGAATCTTTACTTTCATCTGTTGTTGATTGATTTTCATTTTTATCAGAAGTATTGCAAGCTGTAATTAGCAGGACAAATACGATTAAAAATAATATTTTTAGCTGTAAAGATTTCATTTAGAATTTGACATCAATATTAAGTTTGAGCGGATGAAAGATAATAAAAGTGTAGTTTACAGATAAGTAAGTTTGGTATTTTTGAATGAATGAGAAAAAAAAATGGTTGGGTAAATTCATTCCACTGTCACGGTACGACCGTGACAGCCTAGGAAATTCCGCCCACTTCTCATCTCTTAAATCTAACTTGAATGTGCGTGATAAACCTGTATTGGTAATGATTATAAAAGTGAACAGTCCCCAGGAAATCCTATAATCTCCGTGCCCGATTTCAGTTTTTGGTGACCCGAACGTATAAACGGTTTTATCTGATACTGAATGAGAGAAAAAACTATTATCAAGCACTACTGTGTTATTCTCCCAATGCCACGAGTAATTATCTGGATCTGCTGAAGATACACTTACACTGAAAGTTCCTTGATTTGTACCCGGTAGAAATTTTATAAGTAATTCTCCTCCCAGATCATTTGGGTCTGCCGATACGATATTAGCAAATATTAAGTAAACAAGAATTGTAATAATTTTATTCATTGTTACCTCCTGAATTTTATTATGTATGCTTTATTATTTGTGAAACCGACTGAAAATGCTAAATCTTTTATGGCGTGTATTCCACCATAATTATCCGGATCAACTTGTGGGATGTTGAAAATTTTATAGCTTGCACCATTAAAGTGAACTAATTTTACTGCCGAGTTTTCTTCCCCCGAATAAAAAATATCATTGCTATGTAATGCAAAAGACTGCCTTACTCCTAGTGCTAAAGGCAAGACGTGAATTGTCTTATTTTCTCCTCTATCATTTAGTCTGCATATAAGATTTTGCTGATAGAAACCAGATATATACAAATTATTGTCAAGCGATGTTATTGTTCTTGAAGCTACCTTTATTTCTGACTGTGATTTTTGATAAATAATATTAGCTGCTGAATTTTCTAATTTAACTACCACACAATCATCATATTGATTTATAGCTACTGCATACCCAACACCAGTTTCTTTATTTCCTGTTATCTCATAAAAATACCATTGCGTATCGAACTCGATTTTAGTCCACTTCAATCCATTATACCAAACAATTGTTCCCCAAGGACCAACACCATATATGTTACTCTCTGAGGAGCCCCAGAGTTTTTCTACACGCTGGCCATTGGGTAATGGAACGTTACTGAAGTCTTCATACTGATAGCTACCATTCTCATATTTCAAAACAATACCATTTGCAAAATAAATTTTAGAAGCATTCACAGCCCATATTCCATCAATACCGCTACTTGTCCCATCGAATAGCTCAAGTTCCCACTTTACTCCACTCCATCTGATAATGTTTGGATTAATAATTGGTGTTCCGTTAACAACCGTATCAGAAGGAGAGATATAGCCTACAGCCCAAATATTATTCTCATCAAATACCCAAACATCATTAAAGTAACTACTCTCAAATCCATCACCGAACTCAAGAATTTCAAAAGAAAAATTTTGGCTTGTTGTATCGAGAGTGGTCACATTTATTGTATTGCTGGCTACACGGTAGCCATAGTTAACCGCCTGGAAGGTATATGGTGTGTTAGGCAAGAGGGAATTAATGTAAAGCAGCGTATCAGATTTAATGAGATTAATAGTTTTTACAACATTATTGTTTTGCTTTAAGCCAATTTCAGCCGGCAGTTGGAGGTTGGTGGTTGTTAATTCAATCCACGCTTCAGTGCAGGATATATCTTCAAGTTTTAGATTAATTGTTAATCCAGTGGGTGGCTCAACAGAGTTGCAACTTTTAAGTAAAAGCCCAAAGCTTATTGCAAGTACACCAATAATTGCTCGCTTCATTATCTACTCCCTTAATAAAATGCTAATAGTTATTTAGCGCTAATTTAAGCTTGCGTAGAGAGGGATGCTAATTTATATATTGCAAAAATTATGCTTGGTTAAGTATTTGCATTTAGATTTAAAAAAGCAATTCAACAAAAGTAAGCAAGTAAAAAGTCAACAACTTGTAGATATTTTTTACTGTTGTGTAATGAAAACAACATTTAAAAAAATTTGGATTAAATGTGTCAGTTGCTAAAGATAATAAATTCACCCTCTTGGATGAAAATCCCTGTGGACTTGTTTTATATAATCTCTGTCAATGTGAGTATAAATCTGTGTCGTGGAAATATCTACGTGCCCAAGCATTTCCTGCACAGCACGGAGGTCCGCACCTCCTTCAAGCAGGTGTGTTGCAAATGAATGTCTGAATGTATGCGGATGAACTTCTTTTTTTATTCCGGCAAGCTTTGCATAGCTGCTCACAATTTTCCAGATACCCATCCGGGATAATTTTGTGCCTCGGTTATTCAGAAACAAAATGTGTTGGCTTTTTGCTTTCTTTTCAAGCAGCGGTCTGCTGTTTCTAAGATATTCGTCAATCCACTTAATTGCGGAAGATCCAATCGGCACAAACCTTTCTTTCGATCCCTTGCCAAAGACTCTTATCATCTCTTCATTCAAAAAAAGATCTGAAATTTTTAGATTGATAAGTTCAGAAACACGAAGCCCGCACGCATAAAATGTTTCTAAAAGTGCT
>JALONF010000364.1 GCA_025455085.1 Ignavibacteriaceae bacterium | reverse complement strand
CCCTACTGACGTAACTACTTTTGGCAATGTTAAATTAAGAGTGGCTTTGACTGAAAGAACAGTAGCCTATAGCACACCACCGGGTGGTAATGGAGAAACTACTTTTTACAGTATATGCCGTAAGATGATGCCAAATGCAGTGGGAACAGCATTTACAATTCCCGCACCGGGAGATTCCACATTTATTAGCTTGCAGTATGTTCCGACAGCCACATTCTTGCAGGCAGTTAACATGGATAGCTTGAGGGTAGTTGCATTTATACAGGATGACAACAGTAGACAAGTATATCAGTCAAATATGTATGATATAAATAAAAATTACATGGCAACAATGTCCACTGCAGATAAATATTACTTTGGTGCCTCAACAGGAACCGGAGTTTATAAGGCTTATATTAAAAACATAGGATTATTCCCGGACACTTATAATATTAATATTTCTTTTGATGGTCCATCTGGCTGGTCTAACACATTTACTACGATTAACGGTACATTTAATTTAGGTGAAACAGATGCGGTTACTCTAAATCCCGGCGATTCAACAGAAGTTCAGGTAAATGTAAACGGTAACTCAATCAATGGATACGGAAAAACAACAGTTCAGTTCATCTCGAATCAAGGATCGTTTGGTAATGCTGAATTCAGATATACAACCTTTGGATTGGATGTTCTTGTGGTTGATGATGACGGCGGGAAAAACTATGAGCCATATATTGAAAGTGAGTTAGTGACTCTTAATTCTGAATACGGTATCATCACTAGCGATTTTATTCCTGTAAATGCCGATAGTTTAAATACCTTTAATATTATTGTTTGGAATACCGGAATTACTGAACCGGGAATCTCAGCCGATGAAATGGATGTGATTAAAAATTTTCTGGATGATGGAGGAAGATTATATCTGAATGGTGTGGATCTGGCTTATCAGCTTGCAGATCCTTCAAGCCCATATTACACTTCAGAATCAATTGGATTTTTTACCAACTATTTACACAGCAATTATATTCTAAGGGAACACTCAGCTGTAATAACCCTTGGTATAAGTGGAGATCCGATCACAGATGGATTGGCGATGATGAATCTTACTGGTGGAACAGGAGCGAATACAATTAATCATTCGCAGGGTCGTTATGTTAACCAGATAAGTGCAGAGGGTATGAATAATGCAAATATCCTTTCCTTCTGGCAAAAACTGGATGAGCATCCTGCCATTAGAGCATTTCACGGAGTATCGGGCAAGGTCGTTTTCACAGCTTTCGGTTTTGAATCTATTGCACTTGCCGAGAGAAGAGAATTGTTTGCACAACGAATTATTGAATGGCTGAGTATTCCTGTTGGAGTAGATGATAATCCATCGGATCTTTTACCAGCTTCTTTTGAGCTGAAGCAAAATTATCCAAACCCGTTTAACCCGGAGACAACAATCGAGTTCAAGATTTCAAGCACAGCCCCTGTTCTAATTAAAGTTTATGACTTAATAGGCAGAGAGGTAGCTGTACTTGTTAATGAAGTCAAGCAGCCGGGAGTTTATCGGGTTACTTTTGATGGTGATAATCTTGCTTCAGGAGTTTATTTTTACAAAATGATCGCCGGTGATTTTTCTTCGGTAAAGAAAATGAATTTGTTGAAATAGAAAATTTTTAGTATTACATAAATAATTAATCATTCATAAATAGGATAGAGGTAGTTATGAAAAAAATCATACTTCTTTTGTTTGTAAGCACACTTCTTTTTGAAGTAAATGCTTATGATAAACTTTCCCTGGTAGAGAGATTTACCAACGCATCTTGCGGTCCTTGTGCAACGCTGAACAATCAGTGGTATACTACAACAACACATAACTATGTGAATTCAGGAATGATCTCACACCTGGTTTATAATGTAAATTGGCCGGGAGCAAACGATCCAATGTATTTATTAAATTCTTCAGATAATATGACTCGAAGAACTTATTATGCAGTCAGCTATGTACCCTGGATTGATATTAATGGTAGTAAGATTAGTGAAACCTTAGGTGCCTTCACATCTGCTGTAACCAGTGGTAATTCTCAATTTGCACCTTTTAATATTGTTATAACTCAAAGAGCTCTCGGGGAGACTTTGATCGAGGTTGGAATAAAAATAATCCGCGATCCTACCGATGTTACAGTTTTTAGTAATACAAAGCTGCGAGTTGCATTAACAGAAAAGACTGTTTCTTTTGCTACTCCTCCCGGCAGTAATGGTGAGAAAAATTTCTTTAGTATCAGCAGAAAAATGTTACCTAACGCTGGCGGAACTGATTTTACTATCCCGGCACCGGGTGATTCAGTGGAAGTAATTTTAAATTATGTTCCGACTTCTGCATTTTTAGCTGCTGTTAATCTCGATAGCATCAGGGTGGTCGCTTTTATTCAGAACGATAATACCAAGCTGGTTTATCAGTCTGCAATGAAGGAATTGATACCAAATTTTGTGGCTACAATGGGTTCATCAAGTCCGGATGTTATTATTGAAAATAATGGTTCCGCTGAATTTACTGCCGTTCTAAATAACGTTGGTATATTAGAAGATACTTATACTATTACTGCTACACATGATGGACCTTCAGGTTGGATTGGAGAATTTACCACGGAAAACGGAACTTTTCCATTTGGAGACATAGATTCAGTTCAAGTTGCAGTTGATGATTCTACAAGTATTTCGCTTACTTTAAATCCAAATACTATTACTGGGTCAGGAATAATAACTCTTGAATTTGCATCAAAGAATGACCCCGGAGTGCAAGGCAGTATAACTTTTAGAGTTGTTACTGAATTTGGAATTGATATCCTCGTCATAGATGCAAGTGAAGATGGTTA
>JALONF010000363.1 GCA_025455085.1 Ignavibacteriaceae bacterium | reverse complement strand
GCCGGATGAGTTTAAAAGGTCCTTTAGTGATAAGTTCATGATTCTTTTTTATCATAATATCCTGAGAATAATTATCTCCAAGAGTTTTGAACGACCAAACCTGAACCCACGAAAAAACAAGGTAAACAGCAAGTCCAATGTAGCGGATTACGCTGTATTCTTCGAGGTAATCCAGCGTACCAATCTGAAATACAGCCAGTATTAGTGCAACTAAAGATAGCATTGAGACAACCGGTGGAAATTTCTGAAGAAAAGTTTTTGGTTTCTCTTTTATTTCTGAAACAGTTGATTTCAATCCACGCTTGGCACCAGTTACGTTGGCACCAAAGGTCCCGATAATATTCAGCAGTATTATTATGTTGATTGGATCCATTTGTTCTAACCTTAGCTATAAAATCTGAAATACTTTTGAGAAAATATAATTAAAAAGATTGTTAGTTGCGGGATAATTGTTTGATAGCTCTAGTAGTTTGTTGGTTTGTGGTTGTAGTCATTTAGTTTCTGGTTTAAGCACTTGGGTAGAAAAAAATCTAAATCCGCTAACACAAAAAACTCAACCAAGACCTAATTCACCAAAACTTAAAACTAATAAACCAGTAACTACTCAATCGCTTTCCCGTGCCGCTTCATTATCTCTCTCCACTCTTCCATCGAAAGCTTTTCCGATTCATCAATAAGCATAACTGGAATATCATCCTCAATACGGTAACGACGGCGTGTATTTTTGTCTGTTGATACAAGAGTATTGCCATCCAAAACCAAATCCGCCTTGGTTTCAGGGCAGCAGAGTATGTCCAATAATTCTTTACTAATCATTATAATTTCACTTTTTCTTTTTGTAAAGATATAAAACTTGTAAATAATTAGTAAGAAGATGGGTTTTTTAGCAGAAGTATCGTACTATCGATATCAAAAATCAGAATTAATTTGCATCATTCATAAACTATTGTTAAAATTCAGTCCCTCACCCTAACGTCCCCCGCAAAACTCTGACTCTTTTTGCAAAGAGAAGGAGGGGGGACGGTTTTAAAACCCATTTTATAACAAAATTTTAATGAAAAAGTTCAAGAATTTTTTCAGGCGGGCGTGCAAGAATAGCTTTTCTCCCCATTTCAACAATTGGTCTTTGAACAAGGTCAGGATGCTTTATCATTAGTTCAAGAATCCGATCTTCAGAAAAATTCTTCTCTTTTATTTTGAGATCTTTATAAGCCTGCTCATTTTTCCTTAAAAGATCAGATGGTCTCATTTTCATCTTCTTCATTAATGATTGAAGCTGAGGCCTAGTAAATGGTTCGATGTAATAATTTACTTTCTCGAAATCAACTCCGTTTTCTATTAATAGCTTTGATACATTGCGACAAGTTGTGCAGGTTGGTTTTTCATAAACTGTAATCTTAGACATAATTCGCTCCGAATCTCTATTTAACTTTTTCTTTTTAAGCTGAACAAATTTTTCCTTTCGAATAACTCTTCTGCCAATTTAATATATGCCTTTGCTGCCCGGTCATCAGGTTTGAAAACAAGTAAAGGTTTACCAAGTTCGAAAGCTTTTCGGACAAATGTACTTTTTGGAATAGAAGTGTTTAGAATCAGCTTGGGAAATTCATTAAACAATTCCTTCTTTAAAGCGAATGAATCATTATTGTTGAATTCATAAATAGTGAGAAGTATTCCAGCTACTTTTAATTCAGGATTATAATTCTCACGAATGTCACTAAGCTGAAGCATGATCTTCCTTACAGCAGTTGCTGAAAGTTTTCCCGGTGCGACTGGAATTAAAACACTATCTGCGGTTATGAGAGCAGCATTTATATTTCCAGACAGATGAGGTGGACAGTCAATAAAAATATAATCGTAATTAGCTGTTTCTGGTTTTAGAATATTTTTAAGGATCAGTTCGTTTGTTGATACTTCACCAACCAATTGCTGATTAAGATATGGTAAACGCTTTATATGTATAAAATCAAGTTTTTTAACCCCAGTTTTCAGTATAGCCGGTCTTATAAGAATATTATACTTTAAATCACTAAAGATATTATTAGCAGTTTCCGGTTTACTGAAACCTAAACCTTTGGCACAAGAACCAGCAGAATCTAAATCGACTAATAAAGTCTTCTTCCCAGAATTAGCAAAGGCTATCGCCAAATTGATTGCGGTGGTTGTCTTGCCAACCCTTCCTCTTCGATTTGTTATTGCTATTATTTTACCCATATCATCTTTTGTTTAGATGGACTATTTGATACTCACAAGAATTATCTTATCAACTCAGCTAAAATATGCCTTTCTGATTTCTATTGTGCAAAATAAACTTAGAATAAAATTAAAATGATGATGTTCTTTTCTTTCTAATAAAATCCAATTTTTTTATATTTCAACCCGATTTATATCGGGAACATTACCATTTATGAAAATATACGATTATCTCTTAAATACTATTCGAGAAAAAGGAGCTGCTTATCTAATCCTTTTAGATCCCGATAAATTGTCGAGCTCAAAAATAACTCCATTCATCCAACATTGCGAAAAATCCGGTGTTGATGGTTTTCTTATCGGCGGAAGCCTTATGATGAGCGGTGACCTGGATTCTTTTATAGAAAAAGTCAAGATAGAAACTTCACGCCCATTAATAATTTTTCCGGGAAGCATAAATCAGATTTCACCTCTGGCTGATGCAATTTTATTTCTATCAGTAATAAGTGGAAGAAATGCAGAACATCTGATTGGCAAACACGTTACTGCATCACCATTAATCAAAAGAGCTAAGATTGAGCCAATCTCTACTGGTTATGTTTTAATTGAATCAGGAGTAACAACCACTGCTGTGTATATGAGCGGAAG
>JALONF010000362.1 GCA_025455085.1 Ignavibacteriaceae bacterium | reverse complement strand
GCGATAGGCGAAAGATTTGGTTACAGGAAGACATTAATTTTTGCATTTATTTTTTTAGGGATTGGATATTTTCTCACAAGCCAGACAACAGAATATGCAATGGTTTTTGCCAGCTTAATAATTATGGCAGTTGGTGCAGGCGCTTTTAAACCAATGATCTCAGGAACAATAGCAAGAGAAACAAACGAAACCAACAGCACTCTCGGTTTTGGAATTTTTTATTGGTCAATAAACCTAGGAGCGTTCTTATTCCCGCTGATACTTGTTCCGTATATTAAAAGCACTTTCGGCTGGCAGTATGTTATGGTTGCTTCTGCAATTGCAACCACAGCGATGCTAATTCCAACGCTTCTTATTTATAAAGAACCCAAAAAACCAGAAAACACCAAAACCATCGGCGAAGTTTTAAAGGGAGCCGTGATGGTTTTAACAGATGTGCGCTTCATCGGGCTGATTGTAATATACTCGGGCTTCTGGATTCTTTATTTCCAGCAGTTCGATTCTGTTCTCTGGTACGTTCAGAAATATGTTGATGCAACAGCATTGAACAATTTTGTGAATGGAATTTTTTCTTCAGTCGGCATCAATCTTAACTGGAAATTTGATGTTGAACACGTAACCGTAATAAACGCAGGGACAATTATTCTGCTTCAAATATTGGTGTCGAATATTGTTAAGAATACAAAAGCACTTCCGACAATGATAACCGGAATTGCAATGGGAACTGTTGGAATGGCAATTCTTGCAATCGACACGAGCATCTGGGTGTTTATGCTTGGAATAATAATCTTCTCAATTGGAGAAATGACAGCACATCCAAAATATATCAGCTATGTCGGATTGATTGCCCCCGAGGATAAAAAAGCTCTTTATCTTGGTTATGCATTTCTATATGGTGTGCTCGGAAGCTTCATTGGTGGAATACTTGGCGCAAATCTATTTGTTCACTTTGTTGACAATCTGAATCAGCCCAAAACATTATGGCTTATTTTTTCTATGATTGGCTTTGTTACAATCATCGGATTACTCTTATATAACAAGTTTTTTGCACCGAAGAAATATTAAATTTTATCCATTTAAATAAAATGAGCTCATCGAAAAAAGGTTGTTCACCGTTTAAATTTTTAAGGAGGTTATTTATGAATTATCCACACACAAAAAATCATTTTCGTGTTGAATGGGGCGGTAACAATGTTGGGTTTATGGAAGTCAGCGGACTTTCAATTGAACTTGATGTTGTTGACTATCGCGAAGGATCGTCCCCAGAGAGTTCAACCAGAAAAATGCCGGGCATGAAGAAGTTTTCAGATGTTGTCTTGAAAAGGGGGATTGTTAAAAATGATGCTGATTTTTACAGATGGATCAGCACCGCAACTTTTAACCAGGTTGAAAGACGGGATGTTGTAATTTCGCTTTTGAACGAACGTCATGAACCCGTTGTCATTTGGAAACTTAAAAACACTTTTCCTTCAAAACTTGAATACTCTACATTGAATGCTCATTCAAGCGAAGTTATTATAGAATCTTTAACTTTGGCGCACGAAGGATTAATAGTAGAGTATCTCTAGATAAAAACAAAGAGGAGAGATGCTATTTGGATCTTGTACCAGCCGGCTCTAAAAGTTTTTTGTTACCAAACGGGTCTTCTCTATCTTCATCAAAATTTGGACGGTAGAAGTCATGGCTTTCCATCTCCTGGATCCATCCGTTTTCTAAACCATATTTGTCTAGCAAATCGGCCACGCGCTCAAACTCGGAATGTCTTACAGCTCTGTTCAACAAAATATTTTTTTCGGCACGATTGGTTGGATAATACTGAGCCATCAAAGAAATGTGGATTTTGGGATCGAGTTCAGCGATGAACTTAAATACTTCTTCTGATTCTGCCAGTCCGTTTGGCAAAACAAGATGACGAATAATTAATCCTCTAACAACAACTCCATTTTCATAAACAAGTTTGCTTCCAACCTGTTCATACATTTCCTTTATCGCGAGTTTTACACTATCAAAATAGTCGGGCACCTTGGAGTAACGTCTGCCATAATCATTATTTCCATACTTAAAATCAGGAAGATAAATATCGATTACGTCTTTGTACAGTTTTAGCATCTCAACCGAATCATATCCGTTTGTGTTGTAAATGATGGGAAGATTCAGACCTTTTTCAATTGCAATCTTAATTGATTTTAGAATTGGAACAGCGAAATGGGTTGGCGAAACGAGACCAATGTTGTGGCAATTTTTATTCTGAAGCTCCAGCATAATTTCTGCAAGCCTTTCAACAGAAACCTCATTCAGTTTTTCTTCAACAGGATTTTGACTGATTACAAAATTCTGGCAGTAGTCACATCTGAGGTTACAGTTGCCAAAGAAAATATTTCCCGCACCGTATGTTCCGGATAAAACCGGTTCTTCACCAAAATGAAGCGTATAAGAAGAAACAATCGGCAAGTCTCTGCTCTGGCAAGTTCCCAATTCCCCGTTGGTCCTATCTGCAAGACAATTACGCGGACAACTTGTGCATTTTTTTATAATCTCACCAGCGTGAGCGAGACGCCGGGCAAACTCTTCTTCGGGAATATTTTTGTATGACGGTGTAAAAGTCATTTGTTGATAAAATATTTATTATTTTCAAGGAAATATAGCTGAGATTACATTAATACAGTTAAAAATTAGCTAACAACCAAATATCTTTAATTATATTAAAACAGTTTATTTTTAATGAACTATTGACAGAATGGTGACAGTTTGCTAAGTTTAGCTCAGAAAATTAACAATGTTCAGTAAGGGAAAAATTATGGGCGCCAAAGAAAGAAAAGAGAGACAGAAAACCGAGATGAGAGAAGCCATACTATCTGCTGCGCTTAAGTTGTTTTCGGATGACGGATATGACACCGTTACCATGAGAAAAATTGCAGATGAAATTGAGTACAGCGTCGGGACAATCTATTTATACTTTAGAGACAAAAATGAAATTTTCTTTGAACTTCACAATCGTGGTTTTGCCGAGTTTTTTCAAAAACAGCTCTCGGTTCAAAACATAGAGAATCCGTTGGAAAGACTAACAGCACACGGGACAGCATATATACAGTTTGCAATAGATCGCCCAGAATATTATGATTTAATGTTCATTTCCAGGACGCCCTCAAAAGAAATTAATAAAAATAAACACTGGACCGAAGGAGAAAGAACCTATGATTTGCTTAAGCTAAATATTAGGCAAGCAATGGAAGCCGGATACTTTAAAGGAGTTGATTTAGAAGTTGCTGCATTTTCTCTCTGGTCGTTTGTTCATGGGATTGCTTCACTTTTTATCAGGGACAGATTGATGATGGTCCCGGTTGAATCGTTAAAGCCACTAGTTGCTGGCGCATTAAAATTCTTAGAGAGAGCATACTAAAAAATACACACCGACACTAAACAATGTTCATTATATATTTTCTGTTTAATAAAGTGGGTCAATATGGAAGTTAATAGAATAGCCAAATCAATCATTTTTTGCTCTTTGTTTTTTATTCAGGTAATCTCTGGGCAAACGGTGGTTGATGATTACGTATATGAAGGACTTAAAAACAACATTGTCCTCCAACAGAAGAAAATCTCTTATGAAAAGGCGGTCTACTCACTAAGATCTGCAACGAGTTTGTTTTTCCCTTCTGTGCAACTTGAAGCAAGTTACGTCAGCGGTGATGGCGGAAGAAGTATTGATATCCCGGTTGGTGACCTATTGAATCCGGTTTATCAAACACTTAATCAGCTTACCGGCACGAATTCTTTTCCACAAATCCAGAATGTTAGTGAGAATCTTTTTCCCGATGATTTCTATGATGTAAAACTGAGAATAACAGGCAGATAGAAAGTTCTCAAATGCAGATTAAGGAATATGAAGTGGAGCTTTATAAAAGAGAATTAGTTAAGGAAATTAAATCTGCCTACTTTGGTTATCTAAGCGCCCTGGAAGCCGTGAGCATTTATAACTCTGCGATTGATCTTGCCAAAGAAGGAAAAAGAATTAATGAATCCCTGCTTAGAAACGGTTCTGGATTGCCGGTTTATATCCTTCGGTCAGAAAGCGAAATAGAAAATCTTAATGCACTTATAAATGAAGCAGAAACAAGATCCGAAAACGCAAAAAGATATTTCAACTTTTTACTAAATCGAAATTTAGACTCGAGCGTAACAGTGATCACTATTGAAAGCATTGATGAGACTATTTACGATATTCCCGGCGCACTAGAACGACGCGAAGAATTAAAAATGCTGAACAGCGCAATTGATATTGGTGAGTCAGTATTGGACATGAACAAATATTTCTGGATTCCGAGAGTCAGCGGATTTCTGGATTTGGGGGCACAGG
>JALONF010000361.1 GCA_025455085.1 Ignavibacteriaceae bacterium | reverse complement strand
TCACGTATCAGTCGAAATTATGGGAGATGGAAATCTTTATGAGCATATGGAAGAACAGGTCACGATTCAGTGCATTGATTGTCATTCAGAAGAAGTCCGCTCAATAAATTACGAACAACTTGATTTTGAATCGAAGAAGATAGTTGAGCTGAGAAATATAAAATTAATTCATTTGACAAAAAATATTTGATTACAAAAAACAAAAATGTCAAACTTCAGTTAAAACCGCCTGCACAAATTTGTGTTGAAGGAAAATCTCACGAAAGATTATCCTGTAATTCCTGTCACACTGAATGGGTATCACATTGCGTTGGATGCCATACTGAATATGATCCGAATCTGGAAGGATATGACTTACTTGATAACAAAGATATTATGGGAAGCTGGAGAGAAACTCCGACTGATTTTTATGTCGATTATCCGGTTCTTGGAATAAGGAAAGAAAAATCAGGAAAAGAAATGATTGATACTTTCATTCCGGGAATGGTCGTAACCATCGAAAAGATGAAAAACAATCCGGATAAAAAAATATTCAAGAGATTGTTTGCGCCAATATTTTCTCACACAATTAGTAAAGATGGAAGAAATTGTAAATCTTGCCATAATAATCCTTTGGCACTTGGTTATGGAAAAGGTGGGCTAACTTTTGACAAAAACGGTAAATGGGTATTCACTCCTCAGTTTTCAAATCACAAAGAAGATAATCTTCCCAAAGATGCGTGGATTGGATTCCTGAAAACTAGAGACGAAACTTCAACGACTAGAAATAATACAAGACCATTTTCTATCGCAGAGCAGAAAAGAATCTTGGTAGTTGGTGCTTGTCTGTCTTGTCACGATGAACAATCTGAAATAATGAAGAAAAGTTTGACTGATTTCGATATAATACTGGACAATATTTCATCGAAATGTATTTTACCAGTCTGGAATTAAACATTAGAGAGATTAAATTTATTTCCAGAAAAAATAATTTACTGCTGTTCAGCATTCTTTGAACTTAGAAAAACATTTTTCATTTTCTTTAGAGTGATAATTTTATAATTAGCAAACACTCTAAACATATCTTATTCTCATTCTTTCTTTTGGCAAAAAAGTTGATATTTATAAATATCAACTTTAAATAAGTTGCTGATTTAGAATAAAAATGACGAAAAACGAACCCATTTATCCGATCCGAACTGCTGCAAAGCTGCTTAATATTTCTGTTCATACGCTCAGAATGTATGAAAAGGAACATCTAATCATTCCCTTTAAAAAATCCACAAGTCATCGTCTCTATTCACAATCAGATATTGATCGAATCAAGTGTATCCGCTCTGCGATTAATGAAGACAAGATTAGTATCAACGGAATCAAAACAATTTACTCGATGATGCCTTGTTGGGAAGTTATGAATTGCAGCAAAAAAGACAGAAGCAATTGCAGTGCGTACCTTTTGCATAGCGGACCTTGCTGGGCAGTGAAAGGTGATGATACAATTTGTGCTTCGAAGGATTGCAGAAAATGCTCAGTGTATCAGGATTATGGTGAGTGCGGAAGTATAAAAAAATTCATACGAAATAAACTGACGGAAAAAGAATGAATTCTTTATCAAGAAGAAGGTTTTTGAAAATATCAGGCGCAACAATAGCGACTGCGGCTGTTCTTGCCGGATCGGCCAAAACTTTTGTTAAGAGTGCTGATAAGATTAATAAAGAAAATGAAAAAGGAATAAAGAAAATTGCTACGTATTGTGATTTGTGTTTCTGGAAATGTGGAGTGATGGCTTATTTGAAGGATGGAAAGCTGTGGAAAGTTGAAGGACATCCTGAAGATCCGTTGAGCAACGGAAGATTATGTCCGAGAGGAACCGGTGGAGTTGGTGCGCATTACGATCCTGAAAGATTGAAATCCCCTTTAATCAGAAAAAGTTTGCGTGGTGAGGAAAAATGGGTTGAAGTAACGTGGAGCGAAGCGTTTGATTATATCTCTGAGAAGATGAATAAAATTAAAACTGAATATGGACCCGAATCGATGGCGCTCTTCAGTCATGGAATCGGTGGAACTTTCCTCAAGCATATGATGAGAGCATATGGTTGTCCTAATGAAACCGCACCGAGTTTTGCACAATGTCGTGGACCGAGAGAAGTTGGATTTTCACTTACTTTTGGCGATGTAGTTGGTTCACCTGAAAGAACAGATATTGAAAATGCAAAATGTCTGGTACTAATAGGTTCTCACCTTGGTGAAAATATGCACAACACTCAAGTTCAGGAATTTTCAAGAGCTGTTGAAAAAGATGCTTCAATAATTGTGGTTGATCCGAGATTTTCGGTCGCAGCAGGAAAAGCAAAATATTATCTTCCGATAAAACCAGGTACGGATATGGCCTTATTACTTGCTTGGATGAGTGTAATTGTCAATGAAAAACTTTACGATGTTGATTATGTATCAAAGTACGGATTCGGATTTGAAAACTTTGCATCTGAAGTTTCTCAGTACACTCCCGAATGGGCATATATCGAAACAGGAATTGATCCTGAAGTGATTAGAGAAACAGCAAGAGAGATGGCTCGTTTCAAACCAGCATCACTCGTTCATCCGGGAAGACACGCAACCTGGTATGGCGATGATGCACAAAGAAGCAGAGCAATTGCTTTGCTAAATGCACTACTCGGAAGCTGGGGAAGAAAAGGCGGTTTCTATATTCCCTACAGTTATAGTATCCCGAAATATCCTTATCCACCATATCCTGAATTGAAAAAAGAACCGGTTGATAATCCTGATAGAAAATTTCCTTTCGCTGAAGGTGAGCAAATTTCAACTGGAATCAGAGAAGCAACTATAACAGGAAAACCATATCCGGTTAAAGGTTGGATTATTTATGGAACAAACCTTCTGCAGGCTTTACCTAATCAGCAGGAGACAATTAAAGCAATTCAGAATCTTGATTTGATGGTTGTTGTTGATGTAGTTCCGAGTGAAATTGCAGGCTGGGCTGATGTTGTTCTGCCTGAATCGGTTTATCTTGAAAG
>JALONF010000360.1 GCA_025455085.1 Ignavibacteriaceae bacterium | reverse complement strand
TCAGGTTTCCTTGATCCATCTTCAAATCAGAATGGTGAAGCATTCGGATTATTTGCTGCTCTTGCAAATGGTACGGTTGTGGAATTACCACAACTTTTTGGAAATGAAGCTCAGAATGCGCTGAATAAAGTTATGGATGAAAATGAGGAGAACGTATCGGTCATTAGCGATTTTAATCTTGAACAAAACTATCCGAATCCATTCAATCCATCTACATCAATTAAGTTTACGGTTCCAACTAGTGAATTTGTGTCCTTGAAAGTGTATGACGTTCTTGGAAATGAAGTTAGCACTTTGGTAAACGAGCAGAAAGCTCCTGGTTCTTATGAAGTAAGATTTGATGCCGGAAGCTTATCAAGCGGAGTATATATTTACAAATTACAAGCTGGTAACTTTACCCAAACAAGAAAACTTATGTTAATGAAATAAGTTATCGAGTGAATATGTATTATTAGCCCTCTGAGCAAGAGGGCTTTTCTTTTTACTGAGGATATAAAAGACTATGACCAAAAAGTCACAATTTTCATTTCAAGTTTCCTTTTCATCACGGCCTTAACTATATTTGTGCAATCTTTAATTATCAGGAATCCCATAACTTATGCAAAAACAATATGATATAGCTGTACTCGGCGGTGGACCAGGTGGTTATGTTGCTGCCATCCGGGCTGGTCAGTTAGGCTTAAATACTGTTGTAATTGATAAAGATAACCTCGGAGGTATCTGTCTTAACTGGGGATGTATTCCCACAAAATCTCTTCTTAAAAATGCTGAAATCTATGATCAAATTAAAAATCATGGTGAAGATTTTGGAATTAAAGCTTCAGGTCTTGACTTTGATTTCAACAGAATTATTAAAAGAAGCCGGGAGATTTCAGACCGAATATCAAAAAATGTCGAACTGCTGATAAAGAAAAATAAAGTTGATAGGATTAGAGGATTCGGAAAACTCACTTCAAAGAATACGATTGATATATCAGATGATAAGGGAAAAGTAACTGAAACGATTAGTGCTGAAAAAATAATTATTGCTACAGGTGCCCGACCGAGAAATATTCCAGCTATTCCAGTCGATAGAAAAAATATAATTACAAGTACTGAAGCAATGATACTTGAAAAGCAGCCAAAGGAATTGATTGTTATCGGTGCGGGAGCGATCGGAGTTGAGTTTGCATATTTCTATGCAACTCTGGGAACAAAAGTTACTGTTATTGAAATGTTGAAACATATTCTGCCGATTGAGGATGAAGAAGTATCTGTGGCACTTGAGAAAAACTTTAAGAAAAGAGGAATTGATATCTTGACCAGCGCTACTGTTGAAAAGGCCGAGGTAAAAGGTAACAAAGTGAATGTGACTGTAAATGTTAATGGTGAAAAGAAAATTTTAGCTGCAGAAAAAGTACTTAGGAATTCAAGTTGAGAAAAATCATATTAAAGTTAACAAAGAAAATTATGAGACAAATGTTCCTGGAATATTTGCCATCGGTGATGTGATTGGTCCGCCATGGCTTGCTCATGTTGCTTCTGCTGAGGGAATTCATTGTGTTGAACACATTAAAGGCATTCACCATTCGCCAATTGATTATGAAAACATTCCGGGTTGTACTTATTGCCAGCCGCAGGTTGCCAGCGTTGGCTTGACGGAATCAAAAGCAAAAGAAAAAGGCTATGAAATTAAAGTTGGCAAGTTTCCATTTATGGCAAGCGGAAAAGCATTCGCAATCGGTGAACGCGAAGGATTTGTAAAGATGATTTTCGATGCAAAGTATGGTGAAATTCTCGGTGCACACATTATCGGCAGTGAAGCCACTGAAATGATTGCAGAAGTTACTCTTGCTCGTTCACTTGAGGCAACTGGTCAATCAATTATAAAAACAATTCATGCTCACCCTACGTTATCCGAATCAATTATGGAAGCTGCTGCTCAAGCTTACGGTGAAGCTATTCATATCTGATGGCAGATGAATAATAAAATTTTAACATATTGCGATCTAGGATTCATCGATTATAAAGAAGCTTGGGATCTTCAGCAGGAGATTCATTCAAAAAGAGTAGCAAATGAAGCTGATGATTTTCTTTTTCTTCTGGAGCATCCAAATACTTACACATTAGGCAAAACTGCTCACAAAGAAAACCTCGTTGGCTCTGAAGATTATCTTAAGCAAAACCAAATATCTGTTTATGATATCGATCGCGGCGGTGATATTACTTATCACGGGCCAGGACAGATTGTTGGCTATCCAATTATTGATTTGAATAATTGGTTCAAAGACACTCATAAATATTTACGAGCCCTTGAAGAAGTAATTATCAAGACTTGCGAAAATTATGGATTACAATGCGGAAGAAATGAAAAACATACCGGAGTCTGGATTGATGACAGAAAAATTGCTGCCATTGGAATTAAAGTAAGCCGTTGGGTAACGATGCACGGTTTCGCTTTCAACATTAATACAGACCTGAATCTTTTCAAAGGAATAATTCCTTGCGGCATTCAGGATAAATCTGTTACATCATTAAGTAAAGAATTAAAAAAAGAAATAGATACTAATGAAGTGAAGGAAATACTATTAAGAAATTTTTTTACATTATTTAGTTATGAAAAGATTCGTGCGATTCAAAAAGTAGAATTGTACAATCAAATTTATCAATCACATTTTGAGAAGGTTGTTCAATGAGCAAGAAAAATGTGAACAACACCGTTCAACAGACCAAGAAGAACAAGACTGAAAACAAAAAGTCGGGTATATCAATGAAAGAAAGTAATACTTCCACAAACGGTTTGATGGGTTTCGAAAAGAAGCAATTACTTGATATACTAAAAATGATGATTCGATCAAGAATCATTGATAACAAAGCAATGCGTTTACTCAAGCAGGGTAAAACATTCTTTCACATTGCGGCAGAAGGTCACGAAGCAGTGCAAATGGCAATTGGATTGCATCTCGATCCAAAAAAGGATTGGTTATTTCCGTACTATCGTGATCTCGGAACACTATTAATGGCCGGCTTAACTCCTGAAGAAGTTTTTCTTGGAACATTTGCTAAAGCCACCGATCCGGCTAGCGGCGGAAGACAACTTCCTGTTCACTGGGGAATGATTAACGCACAAGTTCCTTCTCAATCAAGTCCAACCGGCACGCAATTTTTACAAGCTGTTGGAACTGCACTAGCTTCACGAAGAAAAGGAATTAAAAATGTATCCTATGTAAGCAGCGGCGAAGGGACAACGAGCCAGGGAGAATTTCATGAAGCTGTTAACTGGGCAAGCAGAGAAAAATTACCTGTGCTATTTGTAATTCAAAATAACAGATATGCTATTTCTGTTCCGGTCGAACATCAAACAGCTGGTAAAGATGGTTCAGTGGCTGAGATGATGGGCGGATTCCACACTCTCTACAGAAAACGAATCGACGGGACTGATTTTTTTGAATCGTATGAAGAATTAAAAAAAGCAATCGAATATATTAAAAGCGGTAGAGGTCCTGCACTCATCGAAGCAAATGTTGTTCGGTTGCAATCTCATTCATCATCAGACGATCAGAAAAAATATAGGAACAAAGAAGATCTTGAAAAGGATAAACAAAACGATCCGATAGAAAAGTATGAGAGCAGATTAAAACGCGAAGGGATGATTACAGATGAAGAATATCAAAAAATCTGGAAAGAGATAAATGAAGAGATAGATGAAGCAGCTGACAGAGCCTTTAAATCAGCTGATCCTGATCCTAAAGATGCGGCAAGATATGTTTTTGATGAGAGCGGTTTAAAAGAGTCAATGGATTATGAAAAGAGTGAGCCCTCCGGTGAAAAAATTGTTATGGTTGATGCAATAAACCATGGACTTCATGAGGAGATGAAAAAAAACAAAGATATGTACATCTTCGGCGAAGATATTGCTGATATGAAAGGCGGAGTCTTTACCGCTACAAAAGGATTATCTACAACATTTGGCGATGAAAGAGTATTCAATTCACCGCTTGCTGAAGCAAGCATTCTCGGTGTAGCAAATGGAATGGCCTTAGCCGGATTAAAACCGGTCGTTGAAATTCAGTTTGGCGACTACATTTGGCCAGCATTTATGCAGATGAAGAATGAAACAGCTACAATGCGTTACCGTTCGAACAATGCATGGTCAACACCGGTTGTAGTTCGTGTTGCCGTTGGAGGATACATTCATGGCGGTCTCTGTCATAGTCAAAATATTGAATCAATTTATGCACACGTACCTGGAATTTTCATCGCTTATCCAAGTAATGCAGCTGAT
>JALONF010000359.1 GCA_025455085.1 Ignavibacteriaceae bacterium | reverse complement strand
ATTGGTTTTGGTTTTGCTCTCGAACGCGGTGGTTTTGGAAACGCAAGAATTCTTGCTGCACAATTTTATTTTTCCAATATGAGAGTTCTTAAAGTTATGTTCACTGCAATTGTAACTGCGATGCTCGGAATTTATTTTCTATCCGTAATTGGATTTATGGATCTCTCACTCGTTTATGTAAGCGAAACTTATATTGTTCCTCAGGTTGTCGGCGGATTGATTCTTGGTTTCGGATTTATCATTGGCGGATATTGTCCCGGAACATCTCTTGTCTCTGCTGCGACAGGAAGACTTGACGGAATTCTTTTTGTTGTTGGAGTGATGACAGGAATTTTTGTTTTTGGTGAAATGTTTCCAATGATAGAAAACTTTTTCTACTCTACTAATATGGGAAGTCTTACTCTTCCACAATATTTCGGTTTGTCATACGGATTGGTTGTCTTCTTAGTTGTGCTGATGGCTCTTGGAGCTTTCGCTGCTGCTGAATGGGCTGAGAAAAAATTTGCTGATAAAAATCCGGAGAACAGTTTATGAGAAAGATTTTCAGCAATCTGAGTACTCCGAAGAAACTTGCATTAGTTGCTCTGATACTCGGTATCATTGCTGTTTTTGCCGGAAGTCCTTATATGGGTTCAGAAGTTAAAGTGAACACAAAAGATCTTGCTCTATCAACTGTAAAAAATTCAGACAAGATACAACAAATTGAATTAGCAGACTGGATAATTAAAAGTAAAGCTGATTATACTTTAGTTGATGTCAGAAGTGAAGATCAATTCAACGAATATAACATTCCAACTGCAATCAATATTCCTCTTCCTCAATTACCCGAATCAGATTTATTACGCAACCAGAAGATTATTCTTTATTCTGAGGACGATGTGAATGCAGCACAGGCGTGGTTCATTCTTAAAGCAAAAAATTTCAAAGGCGTTTATATTCTTGATGGCGGATTGAAGAAATGGCAGGAAGAAGTTCTTTATCCAAAACTTGCTGTTAATGCATCGCAGGAAGAGATCGCAAAGTTTGAAAAAGTAAAAGAGATAAGTCAATATTTTGGTGGAACTCCTCAGACAGGTGCTGAACAAGTTTCTGAAACAAAAGTGAATTTGCCAACTCCTCAAGTAACATCGAAGGGGAATGTAAATCAACCCAAGAAAAAGAAACGTGAAGGGTGTTGATACGTATTGTCATTCCGGTCAAGCACGGGATGACATTGAAGAGAATACCAATAATAAATTTTTATCAGTTCTTAATTATTAACATATTCTAAATAACTATAAGGGAAAAAATGAAAAAACCAATTCTTGTTCTCATATTACTGTTTGGATTATTGGTTCAAACATCATTCGCTACAGACGGTTACTATCGTCACGGTTACGGAATTAAGTATTCCGCATTAGCCGGATCAGGTATAGCAGTATCACTCAGTTCACTGGGTGCTATAAACAATCCTGCATCAATCGTTAATCTAAATGATCAGTTCGAAATAAATCTTTCTTTGTTTAGTCCAATGAGAGATTATACCATCACAGGAAATCCAAGTGGATTCGAAGGAACATTTGGGTTAACACCCGGACAAATCGAGAGTGAACAAACAATGTTCTTCTTTCCAACACTCGGTGGAAATATGAAGATAGCAGATAACATGGCAATTGCACTTTCTATCTATGGAAACGGTGGAATGAACACAGATTATCCAACACAAACTTTTTATGATCAAGCTTCACCGGGAACAGGTGTGAATCTTGAGCAAATGTTTGTAAGCGGAAGCTATGCAATTGAGTTTATCAAAAATCATTCACTTGGTGCTTCAGTAATTTTCGGATGGCAAAGATTTGCGGCAAAAGGTCTTGCTGCATTCAGTAACTTTTCATCAGAGCCTGGAAACCTAACAGGCAACGCTTTCTCAACATCAAGAGGTTTTGGCTTTAAAGTTGGTTACCAGGGTCAGTTAATAGAATGGTTACGATTTGGTGCAGCTTATCAATCAAAATTAGCAATGAGCGAGTTTGAACGTTACGAAGGATTATTTGCTGAACAAGGCGACTTTGATATTCCAGCCAGCTGGGCTGCAGGTATTGCAGTTATACCGGCTGCAAACTGGAATCTAATGTTAGATGTAAAACAAATCCTTTACAGCCAGATAAAATCAATTAGTAATCCGCTTCTTCCAAATCTTCAGACAAGTCTTCTCGGTAACGATGATGGTGCAGGTTTTGGTTGGAAGGACGTACTTGCAGTGAAATTTGGAGTGATGTACACTGGCGTTTGTGGATGGGATTTTATGGCAGGATATTCATATAATGAAAATCCTATCCCGGATACTGAAGTTATGTTTAACATTTTAGCACCAGCAGTAATTCAGAATCATATTACTGCGGGATTTACCAAACAAATTGGAACACAGAACGAGGTAAGTTTAGCATTTATGTATGCGCTTGATAACAGTGTAACTGGAATCCTCTGGAAGCACCAAACCAGCAGACAATCGAAATTGCAATGAAGCAATGGCAGCTTGAAGTTGGTTATGCTTTCAGTTTTGTTCAATGAAAATCTCTTGTCCTCCTGAGCTTGCCTGCTCACCGAAATATATTTTAGGCGGGTCGAAGGATGACGCCACACTTCGACTTAGCTCAGTGTGACAGCAAGCTACTTTTCATTCCGGAAGATCCCGATTTAGTCGGGAGAGATCCGGAATCTAAATATCAGTTTTGGATTCCGTGTCAAGCACGGAATGACATAAGAGTGTCATTCTGAGTCCGGTGTTTGCCGGACGAAGAATCTAAAAATAATTTCTATCAAAGGGCATCACCATGATGCCTTTTTTATTTATTGTTGCTAGCTATCACAGATATTCCTGACACAATTAATCTAACCCTTAACTTGATATTCAGTAGATAAAAATCTATTTTAGATAGGAACAATTCCTATCTAATAATTTCTATCTATGAAAAAAGAAAAACACGGTATCGACTTAAAAGACAGTTATCTAAAAGTCACTCCTCAAAGAATTGCTGTTCTCGAAGCCTTGAACAATTTAAAGAATCATCCCACCGCTGATAAAATCAAGGAGTATGTTGTTAAAAATCATCCCAACATTGCAGTTGGAACCATTTATAAAACTCTTGAAACATTTGTCGATAAAGGATTAGTCAAGAAAGTAAAGACAGAAAAAGATGTAATGAGATATGATGCGATACTTGAAAATCATCATCATTTATATTGTGAAGATACTGAACGTATAGAAGATTTCTTTGATGATGAACTTGACAACATGATCGGCAAATATTTTCAGAAAAAGAAAATTCCAAACTTTAAAGTAAAAGATATAAAGCTTCAGATAATCGGTACATTTAATAACAATAAGAATAATTAAATAACTATTAACCTTAAATACATCAGGAGAAATATTATGAGTGATGAAAGTAAATGCCCCGTAACCGGAAGAACTTCTTTCGGAAGGGGTACATCGAATAAAGAATGGTGGCCGAATCAATTAAATCTTGGCATCTTGCATCAGCATCATCCGGAATCGAATCCATTAGGTTCAAAATTTGACTATGCAAAAGAATTTGAGAAGTTAGACTATAAAGCTCTCAAGAAAGATCTTTATGCATTGATGACCGACTCACAGGATTGGTGGCCTGCAGACTGGGGTCATTATGGTGGCTTGTTTATTCGTATGTCATGGCACGCCGCAGGTACTTATCGAACCGCCGATGGACGTGGCGGCGGTGGAACTGGCAATCAGCGTTTTGCACCTGTCAATAGTTGGCCTGACAATGGCAATCTTGATAAAGCTCGTCGTTTACTCTGGCCAATCAAACAAAAATACGGCAACAAAATTTCCTGGGCGGATCTTTTGATTTTAGCTGGCAACGCAGCACTTGAATCAATGGGCTTCAAAACTTTTGGTTTCGGTGGTGGACGTGAGGATATCTATCAACCTGAAGAAGATATTTACTGGGGAAGTGAAGATAAATGGTTGGGTGACAAGCGATATAGTGGTGAACGTGAGCTTGAAAATCCTTTAGCAGCAGTTCAGATGGGACTTATTTATGTTAATCCTGAAGGTCCGAATGGAATTCCGGATCCTGTTGCTTCAGGCCGTGATGTGAGGGAAACATTTAAACGAATGGCCATGAATGATGAAGAAACTGTAGCTCTAACTGCAGGCGGACATACATTTGGTAAAATGCACGGTGCTGGCGATCCAAAGTTAGTTGGTCCTGAACCGGAAGCTGCGCCAATTGAAGAGCAAGGTTTGGGATGGATTAACAAATTTGGAACTGGTAAAGGTGCACATACTACAACTAGCGGTTTGGAAGGTGCCTGGAAACCTAATCCAACAAAATGGGATATGGGTTATTTTGATATGCTTTTCGGTTACGAATGGGAAAAGACTAAAAGTCCATCCGGTGCTTGGGTATGGCAAGCGAAAGATGTCAAACCCGAACATATGATTCCGGATGCTCATGATCCATCAAAAAAGAATCCTCCAACGATGACAACTGCTGATTTATCTTTACGCTTCGATCCGATTTATGAACCTATATCAAGAAGATTTCACAAAGATCCAAAAGCATTTGCTGATGCATTTGCAAGAGCATGGTTTAAACTAACTCACAGAGATATGGGACCAAAGGCTCGTTATCTTGGACCGGAAGTTCCAAAAGAAAATTTATTATGGCAGGATCCGGTGCCCGCAGTCAATCACAAGTTAGTTAATAAAAAAGATATAGATGGATTAAAAAAGAAAATTCTAGCCTCAGGATTATCAGTATCAGAATTGGTTTACACTGCGTGGTCATCAGCATCTACTTTCCGTGGTTCAGATATGCGTGGTGGAGCTAACGGTGCCCGTATTCGTTTAGAGCCGCAAATGAACTGGGAAATAAACCAACCGAAACAGCTTGAAAAAGTTCTGAAAGTATTGAAAGGTGTTCAGAAAGATTTCAACAATCGTAAAGACGGCAAAAAGGTTTCTCTGGCTGATCTTATTGTACTTGGTGGATGTGCTGCAGTTGAGGTCGCAGCAAAAGCAGCCGGACATAAAATTGTAGTTCCATTTACACCAGGACGAATGGATGCATCACAAGCTCAGACCGATATTGAATCATTCTCAGTATTAGAACCAGAAGCCGATGGTTTCCGAAATTACCAAAAGCTAGCTTACTCAGTATCAGCAGAGGAAATGCTTGTTGATAAAGCACAGCTTCTAACTTTAAGTGCACCGGAGATGACAGTGCTTGTCGGTGGATTTAAGTGCACCGGAGATGACAGTGCTTGTCGGTGGAATGCGTGTGCTTGGAGCGAACTACAATGGTTCAAAACACGGTGTGTTCACAGATGAAGTTGGCAAACTAACAAACGACTTCTTCGTAAACTTACTCGATATGGGAACTGTTTGGAAGCCCATGTCTGATAAAGGTGATACATTTGAAGGACGTGATCGTAAGACAGGAAAAGTTAAATGGACCGGTACTCGAGTTGATCTGATCTTCGGTTCAAACTCACAGCTGCGTGCACTTGCTGAAGTCTATGCACAGGATGATTCAAAACAAAAATTCGTTAAGGATTTTGTCGCAGCTTGGAACAAAGTGATTAACCTGGATCGTTTCGATATAAAATAAAGTTGCTGTCACACTGAGCCCTTCGATGAACTCAGGGCAGGCTCAGTCGA
>JALONF010000358.1 GCA_025455085.1 Ignavibacteriaceae bacterium | reverse complement strand
CCGGAAGGGTTTGAGACTATGGGAATTGAGGATTATGAAAGATTTCTTGAAGAAAGAAGAAAACTCATGGCGCAGAAAATTAAAGTTTATTTTCAGAAATTGTAGTGGAAATCAGAATGTCCAAACGAGCTAGGACTAAATTGTATAAGCTCCTCAATGCAACGGTTATTGAGAGCAAGCTGAAGCGCAGGTTAACCATTTTCGCCCTCAGGTTGGTCATAATAGAGTAGGGGTTAGAGACAAGAAAACAATATCAAAGAGAACTTCTGAATTAATCATGATATTAAGTTCAATTTCTGATAAATTTCAAATAATCGGAGGTGTTTTATGAAATCAATAAAATCATTATCCTTCAAAAAGCTCTTAATACAAACAATTCGAAGAATAATGATGCTAGTTCAGAAATGTTATATGTCAATAAAAAAATTAATTTGTTTTACTAAAAATAAATTCACTAAGATTTTGAAAAATAATCTAGGTGAGGTTTTAGCTTTATTTCTTGGATTATCACTAATAAGTCTGTCTCTTTGGAAAATAGTGAATCTTGTAGTTTCGCACAATTCTTCATTAAAACCATTAGAAATCTACGCAGAATTCAATTGCGATACTAAACCAATCATAACGATAAGCCCAACAAATGATCTCCAATCCCTTATTATGTCTGTTAGTCCGCCTTTTTTGGAGCCACCATTTGTAGGAAGCCCAAGAAATACTTGTACTAGATTAAGGGTTGTAACTTTTATGCAACCAAAAAGATATTCCATTTCACCTGAAAGTAGTTGGAAGAATATTCATTCATATTATGTCAATTTTATTGAATCAAGAGAAAATAAATGGGATTTCTTTCCTGGGAAAGCTTTTCTTATTGAAATGGGAAACTTGAGTGAACAGTTCCATTGTTTTACAATGAATTTGCCTGGAGGAATAAAAAAGACAAGTTATGAATCTTATACAATTGCATTAGATCTACGGGAAGAATCCTTTTTCGGGCTGAAGGATCGGCAGTTAGAATCAAGACTAATGGAATTTCCGATTGAAAAAGTTGTGCGGCTTGAGATTCAAGCTCTTGATGGATATCGATTGAGTTCATCAATACCTCCTCCTACAAGGATTTATCATAAAAAAGAATTTATGCCTCTCCCTGAGGTGAAAAGGAGTCAACCTTTTTATGTTACTTACTATTATGAGTTGGAAAGAGGTAAGACAGATTTGACAGCTGACTTCGTTGCCATGCATTTAAGTAATAAAAAAGATAGTTGGCTGATTATTTGGTCCACACTTTTAGGATTAGGACTTGCATTAATTATGGAAATTCTTGTCAAAAAACTATTCGATAAATAAAAAAAGAAATCAACGAAAAATTGAAGAGTCCTTGGAGACCTTTGGGGACCATGAGGGACGGTGCTTGTTTAAATGTTTTTAGTAACATTAAGGGACTGTGTTTTTAATGATGAAATTGGGAAAAGCAAAAAAAGACCGCGGTGAGCTGAAATATCAAGAGATTGCCAGGCTTTTTGAGTTTTCCGGCGTCAGGATGAACTTACCCGGATCGATGCATCGCCATGAAAAAAGTGTGAGATCATGATTTGTGCATATAAACAAGCACAGCCTCTGGATGCGGCAACGATTGCTAAAATCGTCCCAAACTTTGAATTGCCAATGTTTTTATGGTAAATAATTTAGAAGGAGTAACTATGGGTATTAGATTCCGAAGAAGCATCAAATTGGGTAAACATTCAAGAATAAATATTGGAAAAGGTACGGTGGGCTTTTCAACGGGGGGGAAGGGCCTACGTTTAGGGGTTGGAAGCAAAGGACCTTATACGAGCGTAGGAATCCCAGGCACCGGAATTTCAAAAATGAGTTACTTGGGAGGTACCAAAACCCGAAGGAGTAATAAGGCTACTCCATCTCATTTCGATGTCAATGGGATAAAATATCCAAACTCAAAAAATGTTTATCCTGGAATGGGTTGTATAGTTTCAATACTTGTTTTAATTATAGTTTTTGTTGGGATTGCTGTTCCAGGTAATTCTTATGTGATTATTGGAGCGGTCATTCTGTCAATACTATCCGCAATTGTTATTTATTTAAGCCCTGGGAGCAAATTAAGGAGAAGACTTGAATATATTCGATTAATTTATCGTCAAAACAGATTCGAAGATACGATTGTGGCTGCACAAGAATACCTTGTAAATAATGCAGACGACAAGCAAGTTAAGTTTTTGCTTGGCATGTCATATTATCGGACAGAAAGGTATATTGAAGCGATTGATCTCTTGAAGGGATTTTTAAAAGAAGCCTCAAGTTATGACGCGGACAAGATATTCCTGGCTGATTGCTATCGGTTGGCAAAAAAATATGATGAATCAATAAATGAGCTTCAACAGATTACGGAAACCTCTGCAGATTGGATAAGGGCAATTATTCTCCAAGCAGAATGCTTCCGGGATATGGGGAAACGGGATTTGGCAATCGAGGTTCTAAAAAGAGGGCCTTTATTAAAAAGAAACCTGGACAAGGACTTACTCGAACTTCACTATTTATTGGGTGTAATTTATGAAGAAGTAGGAGATCGAACTAAAGCCCTAAAGCATTTAAACAAGGTTATTTCTTGTGAGTTCAATTACAAGGATGCGCAGGATAGATTACGAAATATTGAAGAATCGAAATAAATTTAAAAAATGAATGTGAAAATCCGAAAAAAGATCTTTGAGCTGCTGGACTCCACGGTAATCGAGAGCAAACTTGAACGCAGGGTGAACATCTTCTTGTTGGGGTTGATCTTCCTGAACGTGCTGGCTGTGATGCTGGAGACCGAGCAGGCGCTGCATTTGCGCTTCAGGTTGGCCTTCCATTGGTTC
>JALONF010000357.1 GCA_025455085.1 Ignavibacteriaceae bacterium | reverse complement strand
AAATTGGACGAAGGTTATATTCAATGGACTAACAATTCGCGGAATTTACGGCAGGATGATGTTCGAAACCTGGTTCAAGATGCAGGCAATGGTTCAAAGCGGACTGCCAATCAACCCGATAATCACTCATCGTTTTAAGATTGATGATTACCAAGAAGGATTTGAAATAATGAAGTCAGGGAATTCGGGTAAGGTGATATTAGACTGGGAATGATGCTGGTTGCTGGATACTTGATTCTGGATACTGGATAAAAAAATCTTAGGAATTAATTATGAGTTATAAAAATTTGGAAATATGGCAGCTGGCAAGAGAATTAGTAATTGAAATTCATAAAATGACTTTAAATCTTCCTAAATTCGAGATGTATGAAGAAGGAAGTCAAATAAGGAGATCTTCAAAATCAGTGAAATCAACTATTGTTGAAGGATACGGAAGAAGAAATTATAAAAGTGATTACGAACGCTACATTACCATATCCTTAGCTTCGAATGATGAGACTATTGATCATCTTGAAAATTTATTTGAGACAGGATCTTTGACGGATGAAAAACTCTACAATGAATTACATTCAAAAATTGAAATATTAGGAAAAAAGATAAATCGTTTCCTACAATCTGTTCAGAATGAACATCTTAGTGATAAGTAACAACAGCTGAGCTAAGAATTTCCAGAATCCAGCATCCAGAGACCAGTATCCAGCATCATGCGATTACTTTGTGTTTTCGTCCAACTTTTTCAAACGCACTTATGCAAACATCAAGATTGTCTTTGGAATGAGCCGCAGAAATCTGCACACGAATTCTTGCCTGACCCTTTTGAACAACCGGGTAAGAAAATCCTACAACATAAATTCCTTCATCATAAAGATCTTTTGACATTTGCTGCGCGAGTTGAGCATCGTTATCAAACTTTCTGAATAGAACAGGAACTATTGGATGAATGCTTTCAATTAAATCGAAGCCGAGAGCTTTCATCTTTTCACGAAAATATTTTGTATTCTCTCTTAATTTTTCTCTGAGGTCATCAGATTTTTCTAACAGATCAAATGCAGCAATTGAAGCTCCAACAATTGCTGGGGCAAGTGTGTTAGAAAATAAATAAGGTCTTGAACGCTGACGAAGCATATCAACAATTTCTTTTTTTGATGTTGTGAAGCCGCCGGAAGCTCCTCCCATCGCTTTGCCCAAAGTAGATGTGATTATATCAACTTTTCCAAGAGCATTACAGTATTCGATTGCACCCCTTCCTGTTTTACCAAAGAAACCAGTTGCGTGAGAGTCATCAACCATAACGAGTGCATCGTATTTGTCAGCAAGTTTAATAATCTCATCAATCTTGGCGATATCACCATCCATCGAGAACACACCATCCGTTGCAATCAAAATATTTTTAGCAGGATGAGGTTCCTGTGCAAGTCCTGTGTGTTCCCAGATATCTGCGCCCTCACGTGATAAAACTAATTTCTGCTCGAGTGATTTCATATCCGAATGTTCATAAATTAGTCTTCTTGCTTTGCACAACCGTATTCCGTCAATTATGCTTGCGTGGTTTAGCTGATCAGTAATTATCACATCATCCTGTCCGAGAATACTTTCAAACAATCCGCCGTTTGCATCGAAGCAGGAAGAATAAAGTATTGCATCATCCATCTGGTAGAAATCCGCAATTCGTTTTTCAAGCTCTTTGTGGATATCCTGCGTACCGCAAATAAACCTTACAGATGATAAACCGAATCCGTGTGTCTCCAGAGTTTTTTGTGCTGCTTTAATTACATCGGGGTGGTTTGCAAGTCCGAGATAATTATTTGAGCAGAAGTTGAGGACTTCTTTTGGTTTTGAATCTGCCGGGTAAGAAACTTTTATTTTTGCTTTTTGGTCCGAGAGAATTATTCGTTCATCTTTGTAAAGATTTGCTTCTTTAATTGATGTTAATTCCTGTTTTAAATCGTATTTGGTTCTGCGGTACATACTATCACTTATGGATTGTTAATGAAAATTATTGGCGGTTCAAAAATATTGAAATTGGGTTGTTTTGTAAAATAATTGATAATCTATTGGTGGCATATTATATTTAGCATGCAATAAGTAGATTGATAATTAAAAGCACATAATTGTCGCCAACAATATTGAAAATAGGATCGTATAGGTTTCATTTTTATTCTGATGAACTGAATGAACCGCCACACATTCATATTGAAACAAGCGACGGAGAATGTAAATTCTGGTTAAATCCAATTAGGTTAGCCAGAAATCGTGGCGTACCTCAGCACGAATTAAGAAAAATAGAGAAGTTAGTATTTGAAAATATAAATTTATTGATGGAGAAATATAATGAGTACCACAACTCTTGAAAAAGAATTAATAATTGAACCCGCAGCAATACGTGCCTGGGCAGAGGGACGAATGATCTTCATCGAACTTACAGATAGCAGAATTATCGGGTTTCCGGCTGATAGATTTAAGCGTTTAAAAGAAGCCTCTGACGAGCAACTAAAGAAAGTAAAAGCACGCTTAAATGGTTTCGCCCTGAGATGGGAAGAAATTGATGAGGATATAACCGTTCCTGGAATTCTCGCAGGAAATTTTGAACTTTCACCCTCCTAAAGGAACTAATCTATTAAAATATTTATCCGGTATCCGGTATCAGGCATCTTCATCCAGCCACCCGTATCAAGTTTCCAGCGACCAGTATCCAGCATCTCGCAAAGGGGCAGGCAGTATCCAGAACATCGTATTTTGTTCTGCGGTACATAGTATTACTTATGAATTGTTATTGAAAATTATTGGCGGAACAAAAATATTGAAATTGGGGAATAAGTGGAATTTGAATGGACAAGAAAAAAGTCAAAGGTGTCAGTAATCACCT
>JALONF010000054.1 GCA_025455085.1 Ignavibacteriaceae bacterium | reverse complement strand
CCTGTTTTCACAGGAATGACATTAAAGGTTAGTTCATTTCAGTTTGAGGGTGATGACAATACGTTAATCATCATCCCCTAAAAGAATCTCAACTTTACCCGGAGCTTTTGAATTTCTGATATTTACTTGTTCAGTAAGGCTTCTTGAAATATCCATAATAATATCGGCTTCATTTGAATCGGGGATATCAAATACAATCGGAATTCCTTTATCGCCGCCTTCTCTTATCTGCGGATTTATGGGAATGCCGCCGAGGAAAGAAACATTTAATTCTTTGGAAACTCTTTCACCACCACCGTTACCGAAAATGTCATATCGTTTTTTTGTATCGGGAGCGATGAAGTAACTCATATTTTCAATTAAGCCGAGAACGGGAACATTCACTCGCTCAAACATCTTCAAAGCTTTTCTTGCATCGATGAGAGAAACTTCCTGCGGTGTTGTAACGATTACAGCTCCTGTAAGAGGAATAGTTTGAACAAGAGTTAATTGAATATCACCGGTACCGGGAGGCATATCAAAAACAAGATAATCAAGTTCTCCCCAGGCAACGTCTGACATAAATTGTTTTATAGCTCCGCTTGCCATCGGACCGCGCCATATAATTGGAGCATTATCATCAACAAGCAACCCGATAGAAATCATCTTCAATCCAAAAGCTTCGAGTGGAATGAGCCTTACTTTTCCATCATCCTGAATTACATTTGGTTTTTCTTTTACGCCAAGCATAAGCGGGATGCTTGGTCCGTAAATATCCGCATCGATTAATCCAACCTTTGCTCCATCTTTTGCAAGTGCAACAGCAAGGTTTACTGCGACAGTTGATTTACCAACACCGCCTTTACCGCTGGCAACAGCTATTGTGTTTTTAACTCCGGGAAGAATTGCTTCTTTCTTCGGATCTTTATGTGTTAAAATTGTTGATACTCTTTGCTGAACGTTCAGATGAATGTCATCAAGCTCGGGAAATTCTTTCTTGATGACGTCAGCGATTATGTTATAGTCAAAATTTGTCTCTTTGTTTAGAGCGGGGATTGAAATATCAACTGTAAGAGAATTCCCTTCACGCTCTAGTTTTTTAATTGAATTAAGCGTCAAAGAATTTTTATTGAAACTTTTATCTTCAATTTTTTTGATTGCGGTTAGAACTGAACTTTTTGTTATTTCGGTCATATTTTTGTCTGAATTTCATTAATGAATTATTAAAAAAGCGGTCGAAAGATAAACAATTAGAAGGAGAGAGGAAGTTCCTTAATGAACCTCTTTTTAAGATTTTACCATCTGACCGGAATGTTTTTCAGCTTGTTTCATCAGCCATTCCTGACTATTTACCAGTTTTGCACCATTCAGAGGGACGACCATTTGGTAGGTCATATCCGGCAGAAGTGTACGGGCCTTCTGGTTATCCTTAAGGGCAGCTTTCATCAAAGTCTTCATTACATCATTTCTTATTTTTTCATTCTCAATAGGGAATAAAGTTTCAACTCTTCCGTCAAGATTTCTCTGCATCATATCTGCGCTACCCATATACATTTCTTCATTACCATCATTATAGAAATAAAATACTCTGCTATGCTCAAGGAACCTTCCGACGATGCTTCTGACTTTTATGTTTTCACTAAGTCCTTCAACACCGGGAACAAGGCAGCAAATTCCACGAACAATCAAATCAATTTTAACTCCTTCATTCGATGCTTCATAGAGTGCGCTGATAGTTTGAGGATCAACAAGCGAATTCATCTTCCAGATTATTTTCCCGACTTTACCTGCTTTCACATTTTCAATCTCACGAAAAACTTTCTCAAGCATTTTATCCCTCATATTAACTGGAGAGACGAAAAGTTTTCGATATTCTTTTTGCTTCGAGTAGCCCGTTAAATAGTTAAAGACATCTGACACATCAGAGCAGATATCTTCATCACAGGTAAACAATCCGAGATCAGTATAAATTTTTGCGGTGATCGCATTGTAGTTTCCGGTTGCGAGGTGCACATATCTTTTTACGCCATCAAATTCTTTTCTAACAACAAGAGTCATCTTTGCGTGAGTCTTTAATCCAACCAAACCATAAACAACGTGAGCACCTGCTTTTTCAAGTTCACGCGCCCAAAAAATATTATTCTCCTCATCAAACCTTGCTTTAAGTTCTACAAGAACTGCAACCTGCTTACCTCTCTCAACTGCTTCTATCAAAGCTCTTACAATTGGTGAGTCGGAGCCAACCCGATAAAGTGTTTGTTTAATTGCCAGCACTTCAGGATCTCTCGCCGCTTGCTTAATAAATTCAATCACCGGTGTAAATGAATGATAAGGGTGGTGAAGCAGAATATCTTTCTGTTTTATGGTTGTAAAAATATCTTCATCTGTTTCAAAAATCTTTGGAATAACGGGATAAAATGGTTTTTCCTTTAATTGATGAAGTGGCAGCTTGTAAAGACTCATAACATCACTCAGTCCAATCGGTCCAGCAGAAATATGAACGTCATCTCTTTTAATTCTTAAGTTTTCCATCAAGGTATCGAGCATATATTCTGGCATACTGCTTTCCACTTCCAACCTAACAACCTGACCAAATCTTCTCTGGCGAATATTTTCTTCAATTACCCGAAGCAGATCATCAGCCTCATCTTCCTGCAGCTCGATGTCTGTATCTCGAGTTACACGAAACTTATGAGCCTCAACTACTTCAACGCCCGGGAATAATAAATCAAGATTATTCCTGATTAAATCACCGAACCAGACAAACTTTGCTTCGAATCCACCATTATTGTTTGGTTTTTTGTTCGGGTTTATAATATCATCGACAGGCATTAATCTCGGGAGTGTATGAGGAACTTTTACTCTCGCAAAATGTGTATCACCTTTTGGATTCCGGATAAGAACTGCAAGATTTAAACTCAGATTGGATATGTATGGAAAAGGTCTTCCGGGATCGAAAGCCAGTGGAGTTAGGATCGGGTAAATTTCTTTCTTAAAGTATTCCCTAAGTTTTCGTTGTTCTTCATCAGAAAACTCTCCGATTTTCTGTACGAATATTTTATTCTCTTTTAATGCGGGAACAATTTCATTATTCCAATACTTATTTAACTGCTCGAGCATTGGACGCAAAGCTTTTTCAATTTTCTGCACTTGCTCTAAGGAAGTCAAACCATCTATAGTCGGCTCAAGAATATTTGCTTCAATCTGTTCCTTCAAACCGCTTACACGAATCATATAAAATTCGTCAAGATTTGAAAAGAAAATAGAGATGAATTTAACTTTATCAAGAAGCGGGAGATTAGGGTTGAGTGCTTCTTCCATTACTCTTCTGTTGAATTCTACCCAGCTTAAGTCCCTGTTAAAAAAGTTCTTAGGCTCTTTATATTTCTTTAGTATTTCTTTACCAGTCATTGTAATTGTTCTTTCAAATCGGGCACAAATATAATATAAATACAATCTATATGCCGTGGCTTAAAAATGGTAATTAATCCGAATACATCTTAAATAATGTGATTTAATTAGCAGCACTGAAGTTAAATGAGAAAAATTTGACGAGCATTATCCCATTTTTTCTCTTGCCGTGGAGGTGTGAAGGATTGACCAATGGGAAATAGGAATTGTAAAGAGGAGAGATAATTGAACTTAACAAATATTACAGAAATTACTTCTTCCAGAAAGCCGGAAAGAAAATTATTTATTAAAATAAATTAATTACCAACCGCCATCATCCTGTAACCCACACCGGAATCAGTAATAAGATACTTAGGATTGGCTGCATCATCTTCGATTTTCTTTCTTAATTGTCCGATAAAGACACGAAGATATTGTGTATCCTCTGTGTGAGTTGGTCCCCAAATTTCTTTTAGTAAAAAATTGTGTGTGAGAATTCGGTCAATATTTTTGAAGAATATTTGCATAAGCAGATATTCAGTATTAGTTAATTTTAGTTCGAGGTTATTTTTATAGACAAGTCTTTTAACAAAATCAATTCTAAGATTTCCATTTTCAACTATTGATTCATTATCAATGAGCTGAACCCGGCGAATATTGGCTCTGATTCTTGCAAGAAGTTCTTTCGTGTTAAATGGTTTTGCTATATAATCATCAGCACCAAGATCAAGTGCTTTAACAATACTATCTTCTGAATCTCTGACAGATAAAATTATCACAGGCACTGAGGACCAGGTTCTAATATCTGCAAGAACAGAAAATCCATCCTTATCCGGTAGACCAAGATCAAGTATAACCAATTGTGGATGATAATTTGCAACAGCGATTATTCCGTCTTTCCCTTTAGCCGCTTCAATTACTTTATAATCCTGAGCTTCTAATGTAATAGAAAGAATTTTTCTTATTTGTGATTCATCATCAATCACAACAATTGTGTTTTGTGCAGTCATATAAGTTTTATTCTACCGGAAGTGAAATAATAAATATGGCACCACCTGATTCATTGTTCTTCGCAATTATAGATCCACCGTGGGCTTCAATAAATCCTTTTGCAATTGAAAGACCTAAACCCGTTCCGCCAGCTTTGGTTCCCGGGATACGATAAAATTTCTTAAAAATATTTTTTAATTCTCCTTCTGGAAATCCAGCACCATTATCTGATATTGTTATGACTATCTGATCTTTTTTTCTTTCAGCAATTATCTCAGTTATATTATTTGGCGATGTGTATTCTATGGAGTTGTGAATTATATTTATTAATGCCTGCTCAAATAGAGGATAATCAAAATTGCATAGTCCTATATTTTCTTCAATGCGACAATTAATTATGTGCTCGGTAGCTTCGACTTTTATTTTATACAAGGCTGAGTTAATTAGATCAGCGATAGAGTGCCATTCTTTTTTGAGCCTGAGTGTTCCGCTTTCCAGGCGTGTGATATCAAGCAGGTTTTCGACCAATCTTTTTAGTCTTTCAGCAGCGATATTCGTTTCGTTTATTAATTTATAAAATACGGACTTGTTATTGGTTATTTTATCATCTTTGAATGAACTTACTGCGCCAAGGATTGTTGTAATGGGAGTTTTCAGTTCGTGCGAAACAGAATCAAAAAGTGTTTTATATAATTTTTCTGACTCTGCAATCACAAGATTTTGTTTAGCAAGTTCTTTCAGATATTCACGTTCAACTGCAACACCGATCTGACTTATGAAAGCGGTGAGTAATGAATCTGTTTCCTGATCAATGGATGAATTATCTGGAAAAAGAAGGCCTATAACTCCAAGTTTTCTTTCCTTCGTAAATAATGGAAGATAAGTTACATCAGAAATTGTCGGGATATTATCAGTAAACCTTCCTGCTCTTTGTGAGCTCAAAAATGCCAGTTGAGCAATATTCCATTCTGATTCATCCATACTAATTGTGCTTTTCTGATGTACGGTTTTACTTAGATGTTTTTCACTTTCAGCATATATAAATAAAACATCCAGATGGAATGTGTCCTTTAGCTGCTTGATTGAACATTCAGTTACATCATCCAGACTCCTTGCTGCAGAAAGACCACGCGTAAGATTGTATAACGCTTCAGTTCTTTTCTCTCTTCGATTTATAAGGAGCTGCTGAGTACGTATGCGTGAAATTAATAATCCTGATACAATAGCAATAACGAAATACATTACATACATCAACACATCTTCAACTTTTCCAATTCTCAAAGTAAAAGAGGGTGGTATAAAAAAATAGTTCCAGATAAATGAACTCGTTATCGCTGCAAGAAAAATAGGTCCGGGTTTAAAGTTTAAGAGTGGTAGGAGTGAAATAACAAACAAGAAAACTAAGGAAACAGCCTGATAGCTTACATGCATCTGTAAATAATATAGGATAAATCCCAAAATTGAAATAATAAAAACGGAATAAAAATATTTTAGTATTTCAGTATTTAGGACCTGCCAGATAATACTGGTAAGCTTTCTGCGATGCACTGTTTTGTTTTTGAGCTTACTTATCGTCAAATCTTTCTCTTTCATTTTTATAAATCACTTCTAAATCATATTAAAACTAAATACCGAAACATTATTGCTGCAACTATCCTATTAATTACAACCTAAAACTAATAAACAGATTATAAATACGCTGTAAATAAATTCGTCTAAAGTATAAAATATTCATAAAGAGACATCAGTGGTAGTAAAAAAAGTATAAAGTTAAAATTCAACGTATAAGGATTTTATAAAGATTTTATACGGAGTTTCATTTAGTTCAGATATTTAATGTGTGAATAATTTTTATGAATCGTTAAATGATTCGGACAATAAATGAATTATGAATAAGCTTTATTTCTTTCGCAAATTATTAACCCCTATTCGCAGTTTGACTTTAGGTTTCTCTGCTTTAAGTATAATTGGTGCAGTTATTCTGATGATGCCATTCTCATCAGTGAATGGTCAGTTCACTTCTTTTCTTGATTCTTTATTCACTTCAATGTCAGCAATTACGACGACGGGATTAATAGTTGTGGATACCGGAACTTATTTTAATAGATTCGGGCAAAGTGTGATAATGATCCTGTTTCAAATTGGTGGACTTGGATACATGATTTTCATATCGCTTGCGGTGCTCGGGTTTGCAGGAAAGATTTCAATGTCGAACAGAATTCTGCTCAGAGAATCGATAAGCAGACCGACTAGTGTTGACCTGTTGAAGTTCACAAAGATTATGATTCTGTCAACGCTCCTGATTGAAGTACTTGGTGTTATCTTTTTAACCTTTTATTGGATGGAGTACTTTTCATTCAGTGAAGCATTATACTCGGCAGTCTTTCATTCAATATCAGCATTCACAACCGCTGGATTTTCAACTTACACTGACAGCTTCATTAAATACGGAACGTCAATTTCTTTCAATATTGTTGTTGTGTTGATAATGATACTTGGCTCGCTTGGTTTTTTTGTGCTTTATGACCTGGCTATACTTTTTAAACCGAATCACAGACAACCTCATAGACTATCGTTACATACTAAACTTATTGTAAGTCTAACTTTGTTCCTAACTATAGCCGGTGCTGCTGTAATTTTATTTTCAGAAAACTGGGAGACTTCGAATACTGCAATCGATAAGATACTATTCTCAATATTCCAGGCTTCAACCGCTTCGACCACTGCAGGATTTAATACTTTGGATATTGGAATAATGACACGTGCGAGTCTCTTCATCATTATTATCCTGATGTACATTGGTGCAGGACCAGGGAGTACTGCAGGAGGAATTAAGCAGACAACTTTCGGAGTGATTCTTATTTCGCTTTATAATCAGCTTACCGGGAGGGAAAAAGTTTTAGCACTTAAAAGAAGAGTATCTGATGAAACTGTAATGAGGGCTTTATCAATCGCTGCATTAGCGTTACTCTGGTTTGTTGCAGCAGTTTTAGCTCTCGCAATCAGTGAGGATAAAGATTTTCTTAAAATAGTTTTTGAAGTTGGCTCTGCACTCGGTACAGTTGGATTATCTGCCGGCATAACAGCTGACCTGACACCATTTGGTAAAATTGTTATAATAATAACTATGCTGATTGGAAGAGTCGGACCACTGGGAATCGGACTTACAATTCTCAGGAAGAAAAAAGTATCATCGTATCAATATCCTGAAGATGAAATTTTAGTTGGTTAAAAAACAAAGGATTAATTTTATGGGACAATATGTAGTAATTGGTTTGGGGAATTTCGGATTCAATACAGCAGTTTCACTTATGAAAAGGGGAAACGAAGTCCTTGTAATAGATTCCAATGCAAAGAGAATCGAACAAATAAAAGAATTGGTTACCGAAGCAATAATAGCTGATGCAAAAGAAAAATCAATTCTGCAGGAATTTATTCAGCCGGATGTTGATGCGGTAATTGTGAATCTTGGTGACACAATCGAATCAAGCTCACTGGTGACATTGTATCTAAAAGAGATGGGTGTGCAGCATATTATTGTAAAAGTAGTAGAAGAAATCCACGGTGCAATTATGAAAAAGTTAGGTGCTAATGAAATTATTAATCCGGAAAAAGATTCTGCGACAAGATTAGCCGAGAGATTGACTGCACCTAATTTAATTGAGCATATTCCACTCGCTCCTGAATACAGCATTGTTGAAATAGTAATCCCGGATAAATTTTCAGGCAAGTCGTTAAAAGAACTTCAGTTAAGAAATAAATATAATTTAGAAGTGATTGCCATTAAGGATGTGTTATCTCAGAAATTTAAGCTCATACCATCTTCGGATTATAAATTAGAACCGGATAATGTAATTATAGTTGTAGGCAAGAAAGAAAATTTAACAAAGTTAAAACTCTAAGTTTTTATTTTCGCCAAAAAGCCGGGGAGAAAATTATCAGCACAGAAAAAATCTCTAAGCGTCCTATTAACATCAAAAAGCTGAGAATCCACTTACCAACTTCCGGAACTTGACTGTAATTTGAAACGGGTCCGGTTGAACCCAATCCAGGACCAATGTTTGCCATACTTGCGGCTACTGACCCCATAGCTGATTGAAGTTCTAATCCTAGAAATGCCATAATCACTGAGCTTATTCCAAAAATTGCTAGATAAAGTAAAACGAAAGAGGAAACTTTAGAAATAATTTCACTAGAAACGGATCGGTTATTGTACCTGACCGGTATAACCGCGCTGGGGTGGATAAGTCTTTTTAATTCAAGAATTCCATTCTTAATTAAGAGATGGTAACGGATCATTTTTACTCCACCGCTTGTTGAACCTGCACATGCACCGAATAACAGAAGAAACAGAAAGAACTGAGTGAAGAACGGAGCCCAGGCTTCATAGTCAACAGTTGCAAAACCAGTAGAGCTTAGCACCGTCATAATGCTGAAAGCAGAGTGTCTGAATGAAGATTCGAGTGCCTGATTATTCACAAAGAAAAGATAGCTGGTAGTAAGGCCGACAGTAAGAAGAATAAAAGTGAAATAAAATTTAAATTCCTCGTCTTTAAAATAAGAATTAAGTTTACCATGGAGGGCGAGGTAGTGAAGGGAAAAGTTGGTGCCTCCAAGGAACATAAAGAATACAATTACGTATTCAATGAATGGTGAATTGAAATAGGCAATACTCGCATTCTTGGTTGAAAAACCTCCTGTTGCCATTGTTCCAAAAGAATGACACAAAGCATCGAATAAACTCATACCTCCGAATAGTAATAAAATTACCTCAGCGAAAGTGAGTATGATATAAATTGCCCATAATCGCTTTGCGGTTTCAGTCACACGTGGATGCAGTTTTTCTTTGCTCGGTCCTGCAACTTCTGCCTGGAAAAGCTGCATTCCTCCAATACCTAATAAAGGCAGGATTGCTAATGAAAGAACAATTATCCCCATTCCACCAAGCCAGTGTGTCATGCTTCGCCAAAACAATAATCCATGTGGAAGTGCCTCTACATCTTTTAAAATTGTAGAACCAGTGGTTGTAAAACCTGACATCATTTCGAAAAACGCGTCGGTGAAGCTTGGTATCGAGCCATGAATGATGAAGGGTAATGTTGCAAATGCTGAACTTGCTGCCCAACCAAGCGTAACAATCAGATAAGCATCTCTCTTACTTATTTCAGCATCTTTATCCACTCTGCTTGTAAACCAAAGTATGGTCCCCGCGAAAATTGTTATCAAGCTTGAACTTATCAGTGCGGAAATATCTTCTTCCCCATAATAAAAAGAGAATGGGATTCCGGTGAGCATAAAAAAGCCTATAAGGATTAGAAGGAAGCCAATAATTTTTGCAACGATTCTAAAGTTCATAGTTTATTTAAAAAACTTCTCAGTCTATTTAAAAAACTTCTCAGTCTGTTTAACTCCACCCGGAAGTGAAAACACAACAACTTTATCTCCGTTTTGTATTCGTGTATCTCCAACAGCAATCATAGATTCTTCGCCTCGTATTATTCCACCAATAATTGCTTCTTTCGGAAAACTTAGATCTTTGATTGGCTTTTTAGTTATAAGTGAGTTCGGCTGAACAACATACTCCATAATATCGGCATCGATCCCCTCAAGAGTGCTGAGTGCAACAACTTCACTTTTACGTATGAAACGTGAAATGTTATTTGCAGCAATTAATTTTTTGTTGATTAGTGAATCAAGACCAATTGTCTGGGTAAGAGGTATGTACTCAACTTTATCTACCAGTCCGATAGCTTTTTTAACTCCAAGGTGTTTTGCTAAAAGACAGGTTATAATGTTCGTCTCAGCATCTTCAGTAACTGCGACGAAAGCATCAACATCAATAATTCCTTCCTGAGCGAGAAGGTCTATATCTCTGCCGTCGCCTTTGATTACAAGAGTTTTGGTTAGAGTATCGGCAAGCTTAAGGCTTTTCTCTTCATCCGATTCGATAAGTTTAACAGTCATTTTATCTTCCAGAAGTTCTGCAACTCTTCTGCCTATTTTGCTTCCGCCGAGAATCATAATATTATCAAAATTAATATCCTCTTTTCCGGCAAGCTTCATAATAATGCTGTTTCCTTCAGGTTTAGAAATAATAAAAACCTGGTCGTTGGGAAGGAATCTGTCATTACCTTTTGGAATTATTGTTCTGAAGTTTCTGTGAAGTGCAACAACCCTGAAGTCAAATGATTCAAACTCTTTAGCAATATCCAAAATGCTCTTCCTGATAACCGGGGCATCTTTATCCAGCCTTAAACCTATTACCGAAAGTTTTCCTCCTTCAAAATCCATCACATCAGTTGCTGCTGAACGCAAAATCAGGCTGACCATTTCCCTGGCAGCTAATTCTTCAGGATAAATCATAAAATCAATTCCTATCTCAGAAAACTTGATATCAACATTTTCGTCGAGATATTCTGAATTGCTTATCCTGGCGATAGTTTTTTTTGATCCGAGTTTCTTGGCAAGTATAGAGCTAGTTACATTAACCTCTTCAAAGGAAGTTACGGCAACAAAAAGGTCTGCCTTATCAACTCTTGCTTCTTTTAATACAGATATGTTTGTCGATGAGCCGTTGATGGTAAGGATATCTGCCATAGAATCTGAATATCTTAATCTTTCCTGATCCATATCGATGGCAATAATGTCGTGCTCTTCGTTGGACAATTGCTTTGCCAGATGATAGCCAACGTCACCCATACCTGCAATTACTATTCTCACTCTTCTTTACCTATCTTGTTTCTAATAACACGGTAAATTTCAATCTTTATGAATCAAAAAACAATTCGGTTTTATTGCTTTAAATGAGAAAAGTCACACCTATAATGTTTAAAGTGTGAATAAAAATGAATCTGCTAGCCATAAAGATAATATGATGAAAGAATTCTAGCGATTTAATTTCTTACAATACAGTAAATATTCCTGTACTACTACATGCCAATTTTACCTGCTCATTTTTCCCAGGTTGACTTTTAACTTAAAATACCATTTGTTTAAGAAGTATAATTTTTGATATATAATATTTAGTTACTAATAAAGGGAAAAAATGAATAATAAAATAAATTCCATTCTCTTTCTCTTGTTATTACTTACTTTGTTTGGCTGCAAGGAAGATCCTCCTATTGTACCGCCGCCACCACCGCCACCAGTTTATAAAGATACCATTACAGTTATATTAGAAGACGCTACACACAGAAGCATAACTGTCAACATTAAAACGACAGTAAATAATCCTAAATCCACGATAAAATTTTTTAGAATTTACAACAG
>JALONF010000053.1 GCA_025455085.1 Ignavibacteriaceae bacterium | reverse complement strand
TGTACCAAAATGTATTTACCTGCGTGATCTCACTTCTTACCCAATTGATCCTGAGAATTATGTGCTAAAACCTCTTTTCTCTTTTGCCGGACTCGGAGTAAAAATTGATGTAACCGAACAAATGCTCGATAAAATAAAAGATCCGGAAAACTATATCCTGCAGGAAAAAGTCGAGTATACCCCACTGATTGAAACTCTCGATGAATACGCCAAAGTCGAAATAAGGATGATGTATTTCTACGACAAAGAACCAATTCTTGTTAACAATCTTGTCAGACAAAGCAAAGGAAAGATGATTGGAGTTGATTATAACAAAGATAAAACCTGGGTTGGAGGGAGTGCAGCTTTACATAGGCAATAAACAAAGAAGTATTAAATGATTAATAAAACAAAACTATTTAAATCTTTAAATTTTAGTGGGGATAAAAATAGCTGGTTTGATCTTTGGCATATACATTCAGATTTTGAAGGTAAGGGCAATAAAAATTGGGAATCTAGGAAAAAATATATTTATGAACTATTTGATTTGTTCAATGATTGTAAATTGCGATTAAAGTCCTATCCTCATGAATTTCAACTATTTATTTTTATTTTAGAGCAGGATAGCTCTCACGATGCTGTTTATATTCACACAAAAAATCCAAACCAAAACAATTTTCCACTAAAAATTTCATCTGAAATTTCTATAAAAATAAAAGATGAAAAATTGTATAAATATCTGAAGACATTTAAACTTTCGATATTAGAAAGTATTTACGAAAATGAAGTGCAGTACTTTTTATTCGATCACAATTTTGGAATCCCTTTATCAGAAATCACTTAATTTTATTATAAATTTGAAGTAGAGATTATTTACCGTAAAAACCTTACTTTTCCTCCTCATTTTAGTATATTTACACACAAATCTCCGACTATTCTGAAGTTGTTCACAAGAAATTCCAAGTATTAAAAATGATAAAATTTGATTTTCACATATCAAGAGCGGCAAGAGAAAAATATAAGATTGAGCAATCGCTTTTCTCAATTACCGGGAAAGTAATTCTTGCTGATTACCAGCAGGCGCGCATCCTTTCTGAAAAAATAAATTCAAAGAGAAGAGAAGAAGGAAATGCTGATCAATTTGTTACGGCAGGGCAAATAAATGCACTCGGCTTGCTTCACGAAATTTTTCATCTGTTAATCAGAAAATATGAGGAAAGTGATAATCCCGGAGTATTCAGTAAAGCCATAAATCATCTGAAGAATGAAATAAGTGATGAAGGGCTTGAGAAAACTCTTCTCGCTTTTGTTGAAGAATTCCCTCCTCTTTCTGTTTACAACAATGATGTTACTTCTGAAGAATATTTGAGAAGCAACACTTCCGGTAAATCAAATAAAGAAATTATTCTGGAAGAACTAATTCTTCTTCATATGGAGAACAGCAACCCTGCTGCTGAAAATCTAAGAGAGCTGTATGCAGATGATCATCTCGCAGTAAAAACAGATTACAAACAGTTGATTGAAAAGACGGAAACATTTTTTGATAATGAAGTCCCAACTCGCTTAGGCGGACTTCCTCTATTCAAGCTTTTACGAAAACCAATATCATCAAATCCGTTCGATCTGGAAAAGCAGCTTGATTTTATAATGGCTGAATATGGTGCTTATCTGGGTGATGATATTCTAAATCGTCTGCTTCGTGGTGTTGATCTAATTAGAGAAGATTATAAATTGTTTGTTCAGCATGGCGGCGGTGAAAAAGGAACTCCTCCTGTTCCCACTTACGATGAAGATTTGGAAAGATTGAGATTGATAAGAGAAAAACTGGCTGCAGAAAAAAAACTTTCAGAAGATGAAAAGCGTTTTTATCTCGAGTATGAAAAATTCACAGAGGATATGCAATGGATTCCCGAAGTGGTGATGATTGCAAAGAACATTTACGTCTGGCTTCATCAACTATCTGAAAAATACAAAAGAGAAATTAAACGGCTCGATCAAATTCCTGATGAAGAACTCGATCAGCTTGCAAGATGGAATTTTAACTCCCTCTGGCTTATCGGAATCTGGGAGCGAAGTACCGCTTCACAAAAAATAAAACACCTGACAGGAAATATAAGTGCAGTCTCATCTGCTTACTCGCTTTATGATTATGTGATCGCAAATGAACTCGGTGGAGAATGGGCATTTCAGAATTTGAAAGATCGTGCCTGGGCGCGTGGAATAAGAATGGCGAGCGATATGGTGCCAAACCACACGGGAATTTATTCAAAATGGGTAATTGAAAAACCTGATTACTTCCTTCAAAGGAACGAAACACCGTATCCGAATTATTCTTTCAATGGGCCCAATCTTTCTGAAGACAACCGGGTTGAGGTGAGAATTGAAGATCAGTATTACACCCGCAAAGATGCTGCGGTTGTTTTTCAACGAAAGGACAAACACACTGGCTCGGCTAAATACATCTATCACGGAAATGATGGTACAAATATGCCGTGGAATGATACGGCTCAGTTAAATCTTTTGAATCCTGAAGTCCGCGAATCTCTTATTCAAACAATAATGCACGTAGCTCGCAAAACTCCTATAATCCGTTTTGATGCTGCAATGACGCTTGCAAAAAAACATTATCAAAGATTATGGTTTCCAAATCCCGGCTCAGGTGGAGCTATTCCTTCAAGAACTGATTACTCGATGACCATTGAACAATTCAACCAGCTAATGCCAGAAGCTTTCTGGCTGATGGAAGGTTACTTTGTTCGCACACTCGGAATGCACCGCGTTTACAATAGCGCATTTATGCACATGATGATGAAGGAAGAAAATGATAAATACCGACAGCTTGTTACAAACACACTCGAATTCAATCCTGAAATATTGAAACGCTATGTAAATTTTATGAGCAATCCAGATGAAGAGACCGCGATAAATCAATTTGGCAAAGGAGATAAATATTTTGGTGTTGCTGTAATGATGTTAACAATGCCCGGTCTGCCAATGTTTGGCCACGGACAGATCGAGGGCTTCTCAGAAAAATATGGAATGGAATACAAACAGGCTTACTACAATGAAACTCCAGATGAACATCTTATCTGGCGGCATAATAAAGAAATTTTCCCTCTGATGAAGATGCGTTACCTTTTCAGTCAGGTGGAAAATTTTGAGTTTTATGATTTCATCGATAAGAATGGAGACTTAAACCAGAATGTTTATGCATTCAGTAACCGTGCAGGAAATCAATCAGCGCTGGTTCTGTACAACAATTCATACTATGAAACTGAAGGAAGCATAGCTTTCTCAGCACCAAAAATGATTTCCGGAAACAGCGATATGAAAAGACCACATCACATCACCGAACTTTTAAATATTAAACCTTACCGTGAGTATTACTACATTTATACAGACCATAGAACTCAGCTGCAATATCTGATATCAGGGAAAGAGATTGCTGAGAACGGATTCAGAATTCAACTGTTTGGATATCAGTATAGAGTTTGTCTTTACTTTAGAGAAGTATTTGACCGGGAAGGCAGGTATGAAAAACTTTACTACGCGCTGAACGGAAAAGGTGTTTCATCGGTTGATGAAGCTTTGAAAGAAATGGAATTGCTACCGCTGCATAGCAGATATGAAAATTTTTTCTCGTATGATAATCTTGAAAAAATCCGGATTTATCTGATTTATAAACAGGATAAGAAAAAGAAGGAAGAGGAAATTTCACTGCCCGGCAAGTTAGATACTGAGCTAAACTCACTTATAACAGAGTTCAGTAACTACTTAAATGGGAAAAAGTCTAGCGAAAAGGTAGAAAAGAAATTTCATCAACAGCTATCTTCAAGCAGAGATTTCTACCAGGTCTGGATAGCTCACAATCACCGGAAGAGCGTAACAAAGTGGATGAAGGATTGTGATGAAATTCTTCCGGTTAAAAGCAAAATTGAAACTAACAGAGAATACCTGACGTTTATAAATCTAATATTGCTGAAACAGCTTTTCAGTAAAAAGTCTGATAACTTAAAAATTCATATTTTATTTGATGAGCTGCTGCTATCGAAACCTTTTACAAATATTCTGCAGAAACAATCCAATGGAACAAGTATACATCAAAGGATTGACTTGTTAAAGATTTTGTTGACCGTTTTTCTGCTGGAAAAGAAAAAAACTACGGTGAAAACTCCTAGTAAAAAATCAGGCACATCGGTATCCAAAAACCAGGATGAAAACGAGTTTTTATCATTAATAAAAACCTTGCTTACTGAGAATCTTGTTCATAACTTTATACGTGTTAATGAGTTTGAAGGGACTACTTATTTTAATAAAGAGCGTTTCGAGGAACTATTAAGATGGATATTATTGTTTCATCTTAATGAGATACCATCACGGATCAAGGAAACAAAGTTAGATGAGCCAAAACTCAAAAAAGCAGACTATGAAAAAGAAATTGTAAAAAAATCCAAAGAGAGTTTCGAGAAATTTATTGAGCTTATAAATAAAGCGGAGACAAGTGGTTATGACTTTATCAAATTCCAAAAAGAATTAGATAAGTACAGCGAGAAAAAAACAAAGACGATAATTAAAAAAAGGAAAAAAGTATGATTAGAAATCTCTTGTATGTAATATTCCTATTATTCATAACAGCAACTAGCACTAATGCTCAGTTTACACTTCAAAATGCCTTCCCTAATTTAACTTTCAGCAGTGCGGTTTTCTTAACACACGCTGACGATAGCACAGATAGAATTTTTATAGTTGAGCAGGTGGGCAGAATAAAAGTCTTTCCAAATAATTCAAATATATTATCCTCTAAAGTGTTCTTAGATATTTCAGACCGTGTTCTATCAGGCGGGGAAAGAGGATTACTTGGATTGGCGTTTCATCCCGATTTTGAGAACAACGGATATTTCTATGTCAACTATACTTCCTCAATAGGTGGAGATGATTCTACAAGAATTTCCAGATTCCAGGTAACCAGTAATCCTGACTCGGCTGATAAAAACAGCGAGTTTCGAATTTTAACATTTGACCAACCTTACTCAAATCATAACGGAGGTTGGATAGGCTTCGGACCAAACGATGGTTATCTCTACATAGCCGTTGGCGACGGTGGTTCGGGTGGCGATCCTCAGAATTATGCCCAAAAAATAAATACTTTGCTTGGTAAAATCCTTTGCATCGATGTTGATGGCGGAACGCCCTATGCAATTCCTCCAACTAATCCTTTTGCAGACAGTACTAATATAAATGTCAAGAAAGAAATATATGCATGGGGATTAAGGAATCCCTGGCGCTGCAGTTTCGATCCTGTAACAGGCTGGCTTTTTGCCGGTGATGTTGGACAAGGTGATTGGGAAGAAATTGATCTTATTGAAATCGGAAAAAATTATGGCTGGCGCTGCTACGAAGGAAATCATCCATATAATACATCCGGCTGCAATTACCCTGAATATATTTATCCAATTTGGGAATATAGCCACAGCGTAGGTTACTCAATTACCGGCGGTTATGTTTACCGCGGAGAAAATGTTCCGGAACTTCTCGGCAAATATATTTTTGCTGATTACGGAACTAAAAAAGTATGGGCTTTGACTTATGATGGCATCACTCCACCATCAAATCAGCTGCTGTTGACTGCAGCAAACAATCCAACTTCATTCGGAGTTGACCAGGCTAACGAACTTTACGTTGTCGGATTTAATAATATTTTTCGCTTTACACCAACAGTTACGTCAAGTGATAATGAAATGAAGCCGAATGATTACAGGCTCGAACAGAATTATCCAAATCCTTTTAATCCGTCTACGATCATAAGGTATAACCTTCCCGAGGATAGCGAAGTAACTATCAAAATTTATGATGCACTTGGAAATGAGGTTGATACAATAATAACCGGTTTTCAGCAAAAAGGATCCTATCAGAAAACCTGGAGCGCCGAAAAATCTTCTTCAGGTGTTTACCTTGTTAAAATGAATGCAAAATCTCTTTCCTCAGCTAAAACTTTTTCCAGAACTATCAAGATGATTTATTTGAAGTAGAGACCCGTCACCCTTCCCTAATTGTCCGGCATAGTTCTTAAAGAAGACGGAAGGGAAAGGAAATAAATTTCAAATTATAAAATTGTTTTAGGGCGGTCATTTGATCGCCTTTTTATTTATTGCACATTTCAGAAATCAATTAGATATCCCTATTGCAACATTCTTTCAATAAATTGGAACTTATTCGGCTATTTTATTGTTGTGTTTAATATACTCTTATAAATAAAAAAAGGAATGAAAATAGAATGACAGCATGGAAAATAGATCCAGCACACTCAGAAATTAACTTTAAGGTGAAACATCTGGTGGTTTCGACTGTTACAGGACATTTCAGTAAATTCGATGCAAGTATTGTAACTAAAAAAGAAGATTTCAGCGACGCAAAAATTAGTTTCGAAGCAGATATTAACAGTGTAGATACTAAAAACGAACAGCGCGATGGACATTTAAGATCTGCGGATTTCTTTGATGCCGAGAAATACCCGAAAATGACTTTTATATCAAAGTCAGTTAATAAAATTTCTGATCACGAATTACAGGTAATAGGTAATCTCAATTTACGGGGCGTTACAAAAGAAATTTCTTTAGACGTCATCTACAATGGAACAGTTGTTGGTTTTGGTGGAAAAGAGGTTGCAGGTTTTGAAGTACACGGTAAACTAAACCGCTTCGATTTTGGTCTTCAGTGGAATACGCTTACCGAAGCAGGTGGTGTGGTTGTAAGTAATGAAGTCAAAATTGAAATTCTTGCTGAGTTCAACAAAGCAAACGAAGCAGTAAAGGCTGCTTAATAAAAACATTTTCAGCTCGTCTGATTTTAGCCTCCTTTCAGACAGCTGATTCAGCCCGATAGAAAAATCTATTGGGCTATTTTTATTTTAAAGATAGGATTAATTGTTAGTCAGCTAAGATATATGCTAACTGCATCAGCACAGTTTTCGCCATCAATAGCTGATGAAACAATTCCCCCTGCATAACCAGCACCTTCACCGCAGGGAAATAATCCTTTAACTTCAACGTGCATAAAAGTTTCTCGATCTCTAGGAACTCTGATTGGAGAACTTGTGCGGCTTTCTACTCCGACTAATACAGCTTCGTTAGAAAGGTAGCCCCACATCCTTTTGTTAAAATCCTTGAGTGCCTTCTTAAGCCTTCTAACTATGAAAGGAGGAAGCTCCTCATCAAGTCTTGCGGAAGTAACACCTGGGATATAAGATGTTTTCGGTAAAGTCTGAGAATATTTTCCTTCTACAAAATCAGTTGCCTTTTGTGCTGGTGCAGACAAAGAAAATCCAGCAAGCTTGAAAGCGTGCTGCTCAAGTTTCTGCTGAAGCTCTAATGCAGCAAATGGAGAGTCATTGTTTTCTTTATCCCAATCATTCTCCTTTACTTCAACAACAAGACCCGAATTAGCGAAAGGCGAATCTCTTTTTGACATTGACATGCCATTAACTACGATCTCATCAGGTGAAGTCATTGCAGGCACAATTATTCCTCCCGGACACATACAAAACGAGTAAACACCTGCTCCATCAATATTACTTGAAAGACTATAATTTGCAGTCGGCAGGTTCTCGGCTTTTATTTTGGTATGATATTGAATTTCATTTATCAATGGCTGCGGATGTTCAATTCGTACACCCATCGCAAATGGTTTTGCTTCAATTTTTATTTTGTGCTTGTCCAGCAAATAAAAAATATCCCTAGCTGAATGACCGGCTGCAAGAATGACAGCATCTCCAAGATATTCTTTATTTGTTGCAACCACACCTTTAAGTTTATTATTCTTGATAATAAAGTCTGTTACACGTGAACCATAATGTATTTCACCCCCGGCATTCAGAATCGTTTGTCGTACGGCAGCAATAATCTTAGGTAATTTATTCGACCCGATGTGCGGGTGAGTATCAACTAATATATCCGGATGCGCACCATGCTGAATAAATATTTGCAGTATTTTTGGAACATTTCCCCTCTTAACCGCTCTTGTATAAAGCTTGCCGTCACTGTAAGTACCTGCACCCCCTTCACCGAAACAATAGTTGGAATCCGGATTGACAAGCTGTTCACGCTGAAGTGAACGCAAATCTCTTCTGCGCGTCTGTACATCTTTCCCTCGTTCAAGAACTATCGGCTTAATACCTAGTTCAATTAGCCGAAGCGCAGCATACATTCCTGATGGTCCAAATCCTACGATGATAACATTTTTCTTTCCATCAACAGGATTATAAATATAACGTGGTTTGTCTTTTGTTGGATGTTCACCGACATAAACATCAACCATCAAATGAAAAACCGGAGCTTTGCGGGCATCAACGGATCTGCGAATGGGAATGATTGCTGTTATTTCTTCTTGTCTGATTCCCAGTTTTCTTGAAGCGATAAAACGGAAAAAGCTCTCTTCGTAAATCTTTTCCGGAGGTACGATAATCTCTATTTGTTGTTTCATACTTATTTGAAAAAATTAATAAACATTTTTTATGTATCCGCCATCAACCTGAACAGTGACACCTGTTACATAGCTTGCCTGCTTGGATGCCAGAAACACAACAACAGAAGCAATCTCCTCAGGTCTGGCAAGCCGGTTTAGTGGAATCCGCTTGGCCATTTCTACAAGAATTTGTTCGTGCGATTTTCCTTTTTCTTTTGCTTCAACTACTGCAAGCTCGTACAATCTTCCTGTCAGTGTCAAGCCGGGTGCAACATTATTCACAGTAATATTAAATTTAGCAACTTCATTGCTTAAAGATTTAGTGAACCCTGTTACTCCAGCACGAAGAGAGTTCGATAAAATTAAATTGTCCACCGGCTGCTTAACAGAAATTGAAGTTAAATTTATTATTCTTCCCCAGTTGCTCGCCATCATCCCGGGCAAAACTAATTTTGAAAACCTGACAGTACTCAAAAGTACCTGCTCATAAGCATTATTCCAATCTTCTTCCTCAAGCTGCTGAAATGAACCCGGCACCGGTCCGCCGCAATTGTTCACAAGTATATCAATATTTCCGAAATGAGAAGTAACAGCACTAAAAGTATTTTCAATATCCTTTTGCTTGTTCAAATCACATACAGACCAAAATGGCTCGATGTTGTATTTCTCTTTCAGTTCTGCAGCAGCAGATAATAAATTTTCTTTTGAACGCGATGATACTGCTATCTTACAACCTTCCTCGGCAAACAGCTCAGCAACTGCTTTTCCTATCCCCATGCTCGAGGCAGTAATCAAAACATTCTTATCCTTTAAACCAGTGTCCAAAGTCTACCTCTGAAGTAAAATTAAAGATATATTGATTGGCAGAAATTAAAATAAAGTATTTCTAATAATTAATGAACTAATCCATCAACAATTTTTGCGGTGTCCATTGCAATTACCAACTCCTCATTGGTCGGAATGCGAAATACCTTAACTTTTGAAGAATTATCCGATATCTGGATTTCCCGACTTTCATTTTTTAGTTTATCCAATTTGATCCCGAGAAAGTCCATATTTTTACAAACTTCTTCTCTAACTTCAGTAGCATTTTCACCTATACCGCCGGTAAATACAAGTGCATCGAGTCCACCCATTGCAGCGGTGTAAGCTCCAATGTATTTTTTAATTCGGTAGCAGAATATCTCGAAAGCATATATAGCCCGCTTCTGCTCATCCTTAACTGAAGCAAGAATTTCTCTCATATCACTGCTCTCTCCGCTGATACCAATCAAACCGGAATGTTTGTTTAGAAGAGTACCTGCTTCATTAAGAGATAAACCCTCTTTTCCCATTATATATAAAATCAGTGAGGGATCAAGATCACCGCTTCTTGTACCCATTAACAATCCTTCCAGCGGAGTAAATCCCATGGTTGTATCAACCGAAATACCATTGTCAACTGCAGCCATACTGCATCCGTTGCCAAGATGGGCAGTAATAATTTTTAGCTGGCTAATATCTTTACCAATCAGGTCTGCGGCTTTCCTTGAGACAAAAAGATGCGAGGTTCCATGAAAACCGTATCTTCTTATTTTATACTTCTTATAGAGTTCATAAGGAATCCCGTATAGATAGGAACGCGGCGGCATCTTGGAATGAAAGGCTGTATCAAATACTCCGACCTGGCGGACATCAGGCAGAAGCCGTGTAGCAGCCTGGATGCCTTTTATGTTTGGTGGATTATGAAGAGGTGCTAACTCAATGTTATCCTGTAAAACTTTAATTACTTCATCGTTTATTAAAACCGAGCCGGTAAAAGATTCGCCGCCATGAACAACCCGGTGACCAACAGCTTCAATCTCATGAATATCTTTAATAACACCATGAGTTGGGCTTAACAATATCGCAACCACATATTCAATTGCTATTTGATGATCAAGAATTTCACCCGCAATTTTTATGCTGTCACCATCGTGCCGCGAGTGAGATAATACAGCTCCACTCATCCCGATTCGATCGACAATACCTTTTGCAAGTGCAGTTTCGGTATCTGTTTCAATGAATTGATATTTGATTGAAGAACTTCCGCAGTTTAATACAAGTACTTTCATCTTATTTTCTTTTATTAAGTTGAAAAAAATTAACCGATTATATTTCCGTGTTCGTCATATTTATAGAATCCTTCACCGCTCTTCTTTCCCAGCTTCCTTTCACGAACCAGCTTACGTAAGATCGGACAGGCACGATATCTGGCTTCGCCTAAAGTTTGCCAGAGAGTTTCCATCCAAGCCAGAACTTCGTCCAACCCCATACTATCAGCCATTTCGAGAGGACCCTGCTGGAAATTATAACCAAGCTTCATTGCTGTATCAATATCCTTTGCAGTCGCAATTTCCTCCATCAATATATGCATCGCTTCATTTAATAGTGGCACGATCGCTCTCGTGGTTACAAAACCAGGATACTCATAAACTTCAACAGGAGTTTTTCCGATGTTCGAGACAAACGTTTTAACTTTTGCAATCGTTTCATTCGATGTATGTAAACATTTAACTACTTCAACTACCGGTATTTTCGGAACAGGATTTAAAAAGTGAAGTCCGATCATTTTATCCGGTCTGCTTGTTGTTTCAGCAAGCTTTGTTAAACTGAGAGTGGAGGTGTTGGAGACAAAAATACAATCCTTCTTTGCTTTTTTATCAAGCTGGGAAAAGATGTTTACCTTTAAATCATAGTCTTCATCTACAGCCTCTATAATCAAATCCCGATCATCAATTTTATCAAAGTTGGTATCCCAGTTAATTCTGCTAAGAATAGCTTTCTTGTCAGATTTTGTCATTGCCCATCTTTTAATTTCACGATCAATATTTTCTGAAAGCATAGCTTTTGATACCTTTAGCTGCTTTTCATTTTTTTCAATAAGCAGAACATCCATACCTGCAGCAGAGATTGTTTGGGCTATTCCCTGCCCCATGATTCCAGCTCCGACGATAGCGATCTCATTTATTTTATCCTGTTCACTCATTTTAGGAGAAGACTTTAATAAATCTTCTAACTTCATTTCTTTGTCTGGCATTTAATAAACCTTTATAAAATTATCTTGTGTGAGTTTTTTGTATGCTTATTTTGGGGATATACACTGACGTTTGTAAAGTAATAGTATTTAAATATTAACAATAAAAGACTATCCAAAATTAACTATATTAATATTGTTTTAACAGTGATAAATTAGTGCTTGAACAGAAGCTGATTTAAATTATTATTAGGAGTTGATTTCAATCACACAATAAAAAAAGGGATGCTCAAATACATCCCTTTAGTTAAATAAATTCTTCGGTTAATTATTTCAGGAAAACAATCTTCTTCATTTCCCTGTGAGATTGTGAACCATCAGCACTGTTTACTTCAAATGAATAATAATAAATTCCTGAAGAATAGTCCTGAGCATTCCAGGTCACTTCGAAATTTCCTGAACTTTGAACTTTTGAAACCAACTCTTCTATTATTTCGCCAAGTGCATTATAAATATTAATTTTTACCATGCTTTCAACCGGTAAAGAATATTTAATCGTTGTCGCAGGATTGAATGGGTTCGGATAGTTTTGTGAAACATAATATTCTGCAGGTACAAAAGTTAAGTTGACAGCAAGCTGTTCTGAATATTCGAATGATCCATTATAATCGATCTGTTTTAATCTGTACAAAACAGTTCCCTCATATGGTAAAAAAGAATAGTCATCAATGTAATTGTAATTCTGGAGTTCAGTTGTTGTGCCTTTACCTTGAACAAAACCAATAGTTACCCACTCCTGATTTTTAAGTTTCCTTTCTATTTCAAAACCATTGTTATTGGTTTCTGTTGCAGTACTCCAGTTTAAAACGACAGTGTTATCTCCTGTTTCTGCTGTAAATGATGAAAGCTCAACCGGTATCGTAAAATCTATGAATGCTTCATATACTCCTCTGCCGTGAGTTCCTGCTCTCATCATCTTATTTGAATGAGAATAATCTAAATGAATGATAACTGTGTTAGGTAAATTATTTGGAAGTTCAACCCAGCTAGCTCCATTATCCTGAGTTAAGAAAACACCTATGTCAGT
>JALONF010000356.1 GCA_025455085.1 Ignavibacteriaceae bacterium | reverse complement strand
AAATATTAAAGAAGTAATGAAAGCCATAAAATTAGCGAACGAATACTCCGAAATTATTTCAGCAATAAATGTTGGCAACGAAACTCAGGTTTTTTGGTCGGCTCATAAAATGGAAATGCAAAGTCTTATAAACTATATAAGAGCTGTTAGAAATAACACAAGCGTATCGGTTACTATTGCAGATGATTATAATTTTTGGAATAAACCTGTAAGTAAATCAGTAGCGGCTGAAGTGGATTTTATTGTAGTTCACATTTATCCTCTCTGGAACGGGCAAACACTCGAAAATTCAATAGAGTGGATGAGTAATATTTTCTTTAATGAAATTAAAGAATTCCATTCTGATAAGACATTAGTTTTAGGTGAAATCGGCTGGGCAACAAATTACGATTCGAGCAGAACCGGTGAGGGACAACAAGGCTCGTTGATAAAAGGAGAGGTTAGTTATTCAGCACAGGAAAAATTTCTTTTAGAATTATCCAAATGGATTGATAGAAATCAAGTCACAACATTTCTCTTTGAAGCTTTTGATGAGCCCTGGAAAGGTGGGGGCGAGAATTCAAGTCCTAACGAAATTGAAAAGCATTGGGGAGTATTTTATGAAAACCGAATACCCAAGGAATCTTTTAAAAATTATCTGAAAACATATAAATCAGAACAGAAATAATAATTACTTATTTAAAAAATATTAACGATCTCATAATTAAATAACTATATTCATTAACTTTCTTGGAGAAAAAAATGAAAAAACTAACCTACTTAATCGCAATAATATTTATGTTTGCGATGAGCGTCAGTGTGTTTGCACAGCCAACTCACACTATTGACTTTGAACCAGCCGGCGTTGGTGCTGATTGGGATTGGATTGTCGGGGAAAATGGTGATAACCCACCCCTCGAGTTTATTTCAAACCCGGATCCTAGTGGTAATAACACATCCGCTACTGTTGCCAAATTCATTGCAAGACAAGCAGGGAATCCCTGGGCATTATTTTTTACAGATGATGATGGTGAGTTTACTGTTGATGCATCTAACTCGACAGTAAAAATTATGGTTTATAAAACTGAATATAGCTCTGTACATTTTAAAATTGAAGGCGCCACAGGAACCCCCACTGAACTATCAGTTGATAATACTTTAATAAACCAATGGGAAGAATTAACATTCGACTTCTCAGCTGTAATAGGGCAAACATATAATAGACTTGTAATAATCCCTGACTTCTATACAAGACCACAGGATAACACTATTTATGTTGATAATATTAAAGTTCCTGATGGGGTTGTAGTTATAGTGCCAGAACCGACAGTTCCTGCACCAACTCCAACACTCCCGTCAAACCAAGTTATATCAATATTCAGTGAAGCGTACCCAACTTTACCGGGAGTTAATCTCAATCCCAACTGGGGACAAGGAACAGTATTTTCTCTTATTACAATTCAGGGCGATACCACAATGGTCTATGGAAATCTAAACTACCAGGGAACCGAACTAAATCAAAACCTTAACCTAGTCAGTGCAGGGATGCAATATATTCATATCGATTTCTGGAATGCAAATTCCACTGAACTAAATTTCTTCTTGATTAGTCCCGGACCAAATCAGCAATCTGTAGCATTAGTTCCACCAGGGACAACCGAAGAATGGATAAGTGTTGATATACCCTTATCTCAATTTCAACCGACAGTTAATCTCACAGAAGTTTTTCAAATGATGTTTACTGGTAATGGAACCATTTATCTTGATAACATATACTTTTCAACTATGGTGTCAGATGTGAAAGAGATTCATGATGCTTTACCTTCAGATTTTACTTTAGAGCAGAATTATCCCAATCCATTTAATCCTGCAACCAATATCAGATTCAGCCTGCCTGAGGCAAATCAAGTAACATTGAAAGTCTATGATATGATTGGACAAGAAGTTGCCACGTTAGTTAATCAATTTATGAATGCAGGAACCTTTGATTAACTGCTGGTAATTTCAACTCTGTTAAAAAGATGATGCTGATTAAATAATTATTTAATATAACTATTATGCTGGTGTTTGTATAAGCAAGCACCGGCATATATTTTTCCGTTGTGCACTGTAAACCATTTACAGATAGTCGTGAGTCCTCAATTATCAAATCTAAATATTCAATATGAGCAAAAAACAAATCTACATTGGCAATCAAAAAGCAAAAATCAGTAATGCACCAATAAAAGGTGATTTCGTTCAGATAAATGACGAAACATTTTACAAGATTTCTAACTATGATAAAATGGCCCCCTTTCTAATCAGCATTGTTAGTGCTACTGATCATTGGTTGTATATTTCAAGCAAAGGAGGAATTACTGCCGGGAGAAAAAATTCTGATAATGCTCTTTTTGCATACACAAATGATGATGTGCTGAACGATGTTAATGAGATAACAGGAAATAAAACTATAATAAGAATAGCTGACAAAGGAAAACTTTATTTGTGGGAACCGTTTTCTGAAAATTATAGTGGCATCTATTCGATAACGAGAAATCTGTATAAGAATATTTCGAGCACAGAAATAATATTTGAAGAAATTAATCACGACCTTAAAATTAAATTCCAGTATAGCTGGACCTGCAGCGAGAAATATGGTTTTGTTAAAACCTCTAAAATATTTAATGAATCAAGCAATAAAAAAGAAATTGAGTTACTGGACGGCATACAGAACATTCTGCCATCAGGAGTTTCTCAAAAGCTTCAATCAGGATTCAGCACATTGATTGACGGATATAAAAAAAATGAACTGATTTCGAAATCCGGGCTGGGAGTTTACTCGCTAAGTTCTATTCCGTCAGATAGGGCTCTGCCTGCAGAATCATTGAAAGCTACAACTGTTTGGGCTGCCGGTATAGATGTTGAAAAATATTTGTTGAGTTCTAAACAGGTTTTAAACTTTAGACAAAATATTTTCATTGAGCCGGAGAATAGCATAAATGGAATGAGAGGCTCTTTTCTGATTATTTCACGATTTAAGATAAAACCTAAAAATTCTGCAAGTTGGTTGGTTGTAGCAGAGATAAATCAGAATTCCGGAAATCTTATTGAGTTGATAAAAACAATAAAAGAAAAAAATGCTTACGAAGTTGTCTTAAAAGATATCGAGGAAAGTAAACTCCAGCTTTCTAAAATTGTTGCTCAAGCAGACGGGTTACAACTTACGGGAAACAAATTAAATACAGCAAGACATTTTTCTAACGTTTTATTTAATGTTATGCGCGGAGGTATCTTTAACGATTCATATAATGTCGAGAGAGATGATTTCATTTCATTTGTGAAGAATGCAAATCCTTATGTAATTAATGCACATAAAGATTTTTTTGAAAAGCTTGAAGATCAACTTTCCATTTCTGAATTATTCAGCAAGGTGAGTAGCATTGGAGACTCTCATTTTACAAAACTTGCCATTGAATATTTACCTTTAACCTTCAGCAGAAGACACGGAGACCCGAGCAGACCCTGGAATTTATTTTCTATTGATATTAAAGACAAGAATAATCATAAAGTGCTTAACTACCAGGGGAATTGGCGGGACATCTTTCAAAACTGGGAAGCTCTAGCACTAGCATATCCTAAATTCTTGGAGTCAATGATTGCGAAGTTTCTTAATAATTCAACAGCAGACGGTTATAATCCCTATCGTATTTTCAGGGATGGATTTGATTGGGAAGAACAGGAACCACATAATCCATGGGCAAATATCGGCTACTGGGGTGACCATCAGATAATCTATTTATTAAAATTGCTGGAATTATCTAAAGAGTTTAACCCGGATTCGCTCGAACGGTTATTAAACACTGAGCTATTCACTTTCGCAAATGTACCTTATCACATTAAAGACTATCAGGAAATCCTTAAAGACCCAAGAAATACAATTGAGTTTGACTATAAATTAGACGAACAACTCAAAGCAGACGAAAAACTTTACGGCTCAGATGCTAAACTTCTTAAGAAGAAAGATTATTCATTAGTGCAAGTTAGTTTAATGGAAAAGCTTCTTCTTACACTTTTAGTAAAAATGTCGAACTTCATTCCCGGCGGCGGTATCTGGATGAATACCCAACGACCTGAATGGAACGATGCAAAAAATGCATTAGTAGGCTACGGTATTTCAATGGTGACTTTATTTTATATCAGACGCTATGTTAAATTCATAAAAAGTTTATTAAGAGAGACCTCAATTAATAATTTCAATCTTTCTAAGGAGATTGGACAATTCTTCAGCGATATCAACTCCGTGATATTTGATATCTCAAAAATTAGTGAGAGAGAAATAAACGATGGAGAAAGAAAAAAAATCGTTGATCAATTGGGTGTTGCAGGTTCAGAATATAGAAGAAAAATTTACAAGCAGGGATTTAATGGCGAAAAGCAAGAAATATCAGCCGGAATGATTATTGAGTTTTGCGATTTATGCCTTTCTGCTATTGATCGTACAATTAATAATAATAAAAGAAAGGATAGTCTCTATCATTCATATAATATTTTACATATTACTAAAAATGAATTAAAAGTAACTCATTTATATGAAATGCTCGAAGGGCAGGTAGCTGTTTTAAGTTCGGGATACTTATCTGCTATTGAATCTATAGAGTTGTTAACCGCATTAAAGAAAAGCAGGCTTTATAGAAAAGCTCAAAACAGTTATATGCTGTATCCAAATAAGAAATTAACTTTGTTTTTAGAGAAGAATAATATTTCTGCTGATCTGGTAAACAAATCTAAGTTATTGCTCTCGATGTTATCTTTATTGCTCTCGATGTTATCTTCTGGGAACAAAGAGATTATTTACAAGGATTTGGCTGGAGATTTTCATTTTCAAAATGATATTATCAATTCTGAGGAGCTTAAAAAGAAACTGGAATCGTTAAGTGATATACAATTAAAAAAATATTTGAAGGAAGATTTATTATTAATATTGGACATCTATGAAAAAACATTCTGTCATAATGAATTTACAGGAAGAGCTAACACTTTTTATAAATATGAAGGCTTAGGTTCGATTTATTGGCATATGGTTTCTAAACTTCTGCTTGCAGTACAGGAAACCTATTTCGATGCCGAGAAAAATTCAGCCAAGAAAAAAGAATTGAAAAAATTAAAGAATTTCTATTACGAGATTAAAAGTGGAATAGGAGTAGGCAAACTCCCAGGTGAATACGGGGCATTCCCAACCGACCCATATTCGCACACACCTTTATTCGCAGGAGCTCAGCAGCCCGGTATGACCGGTCAGGTAAAAGAAGATCTAATTTCCAGGTTTAGAGAATTGGGCATACAAATAAATTCTGGAAAAATTTTATTCCATCCTACATTGCTTAGTATGGATGAATTCTTAGAGAAAGAAGACATCTTCGCTTACTATGATTTAAACAGAGAAAAACAAAAAATAAATTGTGGAAGGAATTCATTTGCAATTACTTATTGCCAGACTCCTTTTATTTATAAGCGTTCAGACACAGGAAAAATTGTTATACATAAAGAAAATGGAGAACTTATTAATCTGGATAATTTGGAACTTGACGAGGAATTAAGCCAGTCAATTTTCAAACGAAGTGGAGAAATCAAAAGAGTTGAAATATTCATCACCAGTAATTTGTTCTCTTAGAATAAGCCGATATTATTTCATCTTTTATAAATCACTCAAATCTAACCACTTCTAGATGACAGCAATTGATGGAATCTTTTTAAACTTCTGCTAGAGTGATCTTCAAATGCTTTATAAACAATAAGTCAGGGTGATAGGCAGACATCTATTAATCAGCAGGTCGCGTGTTCTCCC
>JALONF010000052.1 GCA_025455085.1 Ignavibacteriaceae bacterium | reverse complement strand
TCAAATTGCCAAACGGTCAAGAAGTATTTGATATCAGTGGGGAATGGGATGCCATTATAGAAAACACCGGTGTATGGGAAAGGTATGGGACTTTTCCACAACTAATAAGAATAACACAAAATGGAATTTCCTTCACAGGGGTTAGGTTAAGAGACAATCCTCCACCGTCTTCAGGGAAAGCTGGAGAAGAATGTGTGCGAGGTGAGGTCGAAAAAAATGGCATCAAGAAGCTTGAGTGGATCGGGGCGATTGGACAAATATTGCCGAGTGATGCAACCTTCAGCGAAGGAGGAAACAAGATTTTTATCGATGCGTATGGAAATGTAGTTAATAAAGTTGGCAGTAAATCCCTTTCTTTACTTTGTAAGGAAAATAAAAAATCTTTATTCGTGGTAACTTCTAAATCAAAATTCACAAAAAAGAAAATCTTCAAACCCAAGAAAGAAGATCCGCAGGAAGTCTGGGTGAATAAATTTAAGAATTTATCTGTCAGCAATATTTATTTCGAAGAAATAGAAAACAAGCTCATCACGAAAATCTTTACTGATTAAACCGTAATTATATGCTTGCTTCTCGAATTGAAACGTAGTGTCAGCAATATCGCAGAAGTAGTTAAGCCTAATAGCAGTCCAATCCAAACACCTTGAACACCGAGTTTAAAAGTAAAACCAAGCAAATAACCCACAGGCAATCCAACAATCCAATAAGCAATGAAAGTAATTGCTGTTGGTAATTTCACATCGGTCAAACCGCGAAGAATACCGATACCAACCGCCTGAGTTCCATCGGAAATTTGGAAAAGTGCTGCGATAACTAAGAGTGATGAGGCATATGAAATTACTACTTCATCATTAACATAAAGAGTTGGTAGAAAATTTCGGAATAGAATAAAAATAACTCCTGCTCCAAACATTATTGAAGCACCAAGAAGTGTTGCTGTGAATCCTGCCCTCCGGGTTTCAGCAACATCTTTCATACCAACAGCATTTCCAACTCTAATTGATCCGGCAACAGAAATTCCGAGAACAGCCATAAACGAAATAGACGCCAGGTTTATTGCAATCTGGTGAGCTGCCAATTGAGCTGTTCCGAGCCAGCCAACCATTACTACTGCAAAAGCAAACGCACCAACCTCAAAGAAATATTGAATACCGCTCGGCAATCCCAGTGATAAGATTTTTTTAATTACAGGCCAGTTAATACTTTTAAAGTGAAAAGAAACATCATACTTCTTGAAGAATTTATTGTTCATAACAAATCCCATAAGTGCCAATGCCATAAAAGCCCTCGAAGCAAAAGTTGCCCAGCCAGCTCCGTTTAATCCCAATGAAGGGAAACCAAGATTACCATAAATCAGCAACCAATTAGCGATAACATTTACCAGGTTTGCGATCAAAGTAATGATCATCGCCGGCCTCATTACCGATAAGCCTTCGATAAATTGCTTGTAAGTTTGATAGAGTAAAAGCGGAATGGAACTGAATCCGATAATTCTCATATAGTCTACAGCTTGATCTTGCACTTCTTCAGGCTGATCGAAATATTGAATGAGATCGGCGGCAAAATATATAATCACTACAATAATAATAGAGAGGATAGTGTTTACGAGAAGTGATTGCCTGAAATAAATTCCACAATCTTCAAATTTTCCGGCACCAACAGCAATTGCAACTAAAGGAGTTACAGCATAAGTGACTCCAATTCCAATAATAAGAACTATGAATGCCGAGCTGCCACCTAAAGAAGAAGCAGCGAGAGGTGCCGCACCAAGTTTCCCTACCATCAGGCTGTCAACAACTCCCATCATAATTATACCTAGCTGACCGATTATTACCGGATAGGCTAACTGGAATGTGCTGATGATATGTTTCTTTAAATGAATCATTGCCTAAAAATTTAGTAGTAAAATTAAAGAAATGAAATTGAATTTTCGTGTGATGGATCAATCCAAATTTAAAAAGAAAAGTCCCGAAGTAAATTCGGGACTCTTCCAGGGTAGCATGTTTATCTGCTGTCTTGGGGGGAATCTTTCTTAAATATGAATTCTCAAATCTCCGGAAGAAATGTAATTATGACTAAAAGAAAGAACAGTTTATGAGGAGAGAACTAGTTTTTTGCCAATAAGATTAAACTTAAAAAGCATAAGACTCAGCGGAGAGGGAGAGATTCGAACTCTCGGTCCCGCAAGCGGGACAACGGTTTTCGAGACCGCCCCGTTCAACCACTCCGGCACCTCTCCAAGAGAAAATTAAACTAGGCTGCACCAAATATAAAAATTTCTATCTAACTCTATTTGGTAAATTTTGACTAAATATTTTCTTAAGATCTCTGAATGTTTGTAAGGTATTTAATATATTTGCACACCAAATTCGGAGAGGTGCAAGAGTGGCTGAATTGGCTACCCTGGAAAGGTAGTGTACTCGCAAGGGTACCGTGGGTTCGAATCCCACCCTCTCCGCCAACTTATCATTTATTTTCAAAATATTGTTTATTGCTTATTTTTATCTTCATCCACATTTGGCATAATTGGAATTCTTGGCTGTTTAGCGAACGAAAATGATAATTGCTCATACCATGATTCAGTTGAGCCGATCATACCCAGTATCTTATTCCACAGAACCACTGGCGGACCGAATTCTTGCCAGTCAACTTCAAGTACTCTTATTCCTCTTCGTCTCATTTCATTTACTAATTTCCTGTAGTTGTCATCCAGATGCTGCAAATAATCTAAAGGAACTCCTTCCTCTTCAGTTCTGGATCTGGTATTCATACGCCGGTAACATTCATCAGGAGAGACATTTAGATAAACAAAAATATCCGGTGGCATTATATCCCTGCTCATATTTCTGAAAACATCTAAGTACAGATCAAATTCTTGTTGTGTCATAAATCCCCTTTCCATAGCTGTTGTCGCAAAAACCGTATCACCATAGATTGGACGATCCTGAATAACTATTATTCCTTTTTCACCCCAGGCTAATTCAACAGCCAGCCTGTGCTGCTCATATCTCTGGCATAACATAAACATCTGCATTTCAAAACCGCCACCGGTATTTTTACCTGTAATTAAATCGTTATAGTAGTGCGATAGGAAATGCTTAAATTTTTCAGTGTTTGTTGGTTCTTCGAGCACTTTTGTTTTTCGACCTCCCGAGCTTGATGCAGAAGCTAATGCATGACAGGCATTTGTTTTGCCCGCACCAATGTTAGCATCAATTGTAATAAAGAGACCTTCTTTTTTTGCAAAACTCATAATCCGTCTTCTCCAATTCTATTGTTCAAGTTTTTAATAACTCAAATTTACTTGTTTTATTAATTTATATATCAAAGCAGGAATCTTTCTTAATAGTTTCGAGTGAGATACAAACCTTAAAGTTCCAGGTTATGTGATAAAAACCATAGGCTGCCTATCCATTATTATTCTGCCGTAATGTTGATGGCGGTTAATCTCTATGGGATTTAAGGGTTGAAAACTCTTATTTCTCCGCCAACTGTTACTGTTACTTCTATTCGGACTTCATAAAAAAAGCCGCTGTGAAGCGGCTTCTTATATAAGATTCTAATACTATTACTATTCTGCAGTCAATTCTTCAATCGAATCCTGAAGAAGTTTCTGAGCATAGGCTGTGTTATGTGAGCCCTTACTCAAATCATGTTCAACAAAGAAATAGTTGAACAATGCACCTGATAAATATGCAGGAGCTATCTTCAACGGATTACTTGAACTTGCATTTACTAAACCCGTATTTGGATTTAACCAGTTCCTGTCAACAAGTAAAGTATGTAAGCTATCAAGTAACTCTTCAGTAATAGTGTGACTATTCTTATAATTAATAGTGAATCCAGCAGCTGTATGACAACCAGCAACAGTGCAACCAGTTAAAAGATAAGTTGGTTGACCTGAAGTATTTTCATATTCAATATTCATCGTATGTCCCCCACCGATTCCACCACCAGCAGGAGCGTCTGCCATATGACAAATAATACACCCTTCATCTTTAATTACAGTACTCATTTGATGGAATGAACTGCTGTAGGTCTCACCCTGGAATTCAAAACCACCAACACCGGCAAGCATTTGCCCCTGAACACCATAATGCGGATACCAACGACTTGAAGTAATTTTAATTGTATCGGTGTTTGCAGTTTTTGTTGGATCTGGTTCTGGGCTTAAAGTTCGTGTCTTATGACAACTCACGCACTGATTTCCTTTTCCGTAGTCGAATACATAATCAGGAACTCCTTCAACTGCAGATATAATTGTAACCGGTTCTACAGTACGTAATGAGAAATCAGCCCTTGAGTGAGGTGCATGGCATGAGAAACATCCCGGAGGCGAACCGTTTGGATGAGATGTAACTGTTTTGCCATTAACCATTTGCATATAGCCTTCAGTGGTATGGCAATTTGAACATTGATTTGTGTTCCTTTCAAAATCTCCACCAATAGCGTGCTTTGAAAGATCCCACTGATATTTTCTGCCCCATACATAATAAGTTGTATCGTAGTCAGGATTATGACAGTCTGCACAAATGATGCCCTCCTTAAATCCTTCCCAGTTTACGTATGATCCGCCTGGATCTCCTTTAGGGCCGGGATCTCCATCATCTCCTTTGTCCCCCTTTGGACCTGCGGGACCTTCAGGTCCTTCGCAAGCTGCGAACATACCTACTAAAAATAATCCTGCAATTAGCAGTTTTAATAGGTTTCTTCGTTTTTTCATATAAGTACTCCTTTATTAATTAGTTATATTAATTTATTAGTGAGCTAGTATTTAATATCATTTCCAAAAAGATTTAACAATCCGTCAATATGTTTCGATGGATTAATAATTTTTTGAGTTGCATCCACAACTCCTCCGTGACAAACTGAGCAATTATTACTACCCGGGTGATTTCCACCTTGAGATTGAGTTTTTGGTAAAGGATTTGAACCATCCCCATGGCAACTTCCACATTGTGAAGTTGATGGATCATTCCAAATTGGTTTATTATCTACATTACCATTCTTAAAATAACCGTGACAATATGTATTTGCACATGTTAAATCAGCCGGATTATAAACTGGTGCTGGGATATAAGTTGGTTGATTTGGATCAATCGGAACGCTAGGAGATGACTCATCATTTGTAATAATGTTGGCAATTGTGCTGTAGAAAATTATCTCAGCACGATTATCAGAATCAATGTGTCCGTGTGAATATACTCCTCCGGGGACAACATGACAGTCATTACAAGTTAATGATTTTCCATTAACATTGGCTCCAAGATGTGCCTGGTGAGCACCAACTCCTCTCGAAGTATTCGACGTGTTTCCATCCAAATCACGCGGAGGCGCATTACTTGTTGAACTTCCATGACAGGTGGTACAGTTTTCCGGTCCGCCGTAATAAGTATGGCAATCTATACAACCAGGAATTGTGTAATCAGGAACTGCAACTTTACCGGCATACTTTGGTCCGTGACAGCTATGACAGCTAATCATATCCCATCCATTATTCCTGATAAAATTACCATGAAAACCTTTGCTCGATGGATCTAAGTAACCAGTTTGATGAGCACCAATCCCAGGATGACAGCCATTGCATGCTGCACCTGAAGGCCCTCCTGAAAAATCAGCAGCATGACATTCCTTACAATCATCCCATCCATTAGGTGAATCGGCAATAGTTTTTACATGATAATTTGGTGAAGTTGGAGAATAAAGGCTGTCGCTGTCGCCATGTGTATTTACTTTTGGAGCTGGAGGTATATCAGTATTTAATTCACTGCAAGCTGCGATTAAAATTAAAGCCAGTAAAAAAGAAGAATATCTATATAAAATTTTAATCATTCTAATTTCTGAGTTTATCATTACATTCCTCCATGACAATAGTTACAGAAACCAGAAGTTGGCTGAGACATTGGTGAAGCACTAGTATGGCAATTGTAACAAATAGATCCCTGGTTATCGTGCCAATCTCCCTTTTCGTCACTCATATAATTTGAAGCGTGAGTTTTTGGATTGGTTCCCTTAATTCCATCACTATCAAGGTGACAAACGATACAAGTCGGATCCGAACCCTGAACATCGTGGCAGGATACACATTGCTCAATATCTCTCCTTGCTAATCTTGCATGATCACCGCCACCGGATCCTACACCAAAAGTTTTAAAGTCTGGTGATAAATGAGAAGAAGGAAGTATACCACTCATCGCATAATCTCGATTTTCTGATTGATGGCAGCTTGCACAGAATGTTTCAATCTGATGACAGGACTGGCATTCCTGAGTTTTACCTTTTGCATCAATAGCATGTGAATATCTATAGTTAAAATCTCCATGAACTTTCAAAATTGCCTGCTGCTTCGCTCCGTCAATTGAGTTGCTTGGTATATATGGAGAATAAAAATCATCCGGCATATTTGCTTCGGTTATACCAGTTGTAGAGACGTGACAATCCTGACAGGTCGTATTATCGTGACACATCATGCAGTTAGCATCCAATTCCCAGGCTAAAAACTTATGCGAGCGCATATAATCAACATTTCTGTGGTTCTGGGGTAAAAGATTATGCGTTGTAAAATGACAAGACTCACAAGCATTTGAAGCAATTTTAACTTCATTATGGCACGCTGCACAAATCTCCATCGAAGGAATTACTTCCGTACTTTCAAAACTGTAATTAACCTTATCAAGACCTTTGTGGCAATCAATACAACTCATGCCCTGCAGGTTGTGAATCTTATGATTATAAATAAGATCAGAATGTTTTTGAATCAATGGTTCGAAGTTGTCATCAATATGACAGGTTGCACATTCTTTATCATCATCAACATCGTGGCAGCTTACGCAATTATCGTGATTAGGTAAGAGTCTTTCATTTAGCGAGATGCTCTCGGAAACTGTGGAATGACAATCAGCACATTCAACAAGTTCATTGTGTAATGAATGTGAAAACTTAATCAGATCTTTATTGGTTTTTACTGGATCAGATTGCTGGTTCAGGAATGCTGCAAACAGCAGGAAAGCTGCACCGATTAGAAAAATAGTTATATATATATTTTTAATCATAACACTCATTAAAAAATAGTATTAAACCAGAAATTTAGCTTGAAGAATAATCTCCAGTCATTATTATAAATCTTGTTATTGAGATATTGTCCCTGGATATCGAATGACAGCGTTCTGAAAGGTCGGATGTTTGCACCACCCAATACTGATATTAAATCATTTGAGGGATCATCTTCAGAGAGCTTATATCTGGTGTAAGAAAAACCTAATGAAGGAGTAAGAAGTCCGTCAAACTGAGTGAGTGCAGTATAAAAAGATATCGCATCCATTTCACCCGCATATCCAAAATTCTTTCTTGCGGTAATCGAACCAAACGGAGAAGAAATGCCTAAAGTCACTCGTTGAGATCTTTCATCTTTATAGGTAACATTAGCAAATTTGCCTATCAATGTGTACTTATTATCAATTAAATAATCTAGACCACCCTCAATTTCCCACGTGTTGCCATAATCAAATACTGAGAAAATCGAATTGTATCTGATTTTGGGTTCCCTGTAATTATAGTAGGCGGTAATACCGAGGTTTTTTATCTGTTCGTATCTTCCAGATATTTCAAATCTTGAAGATGTCTGAAAGTTAAGATCATAATCATATCGGATATTTCCACTGCCAAACTTTTGCTTGTTATATGAAATTTCTCCGGATAAGAATTGATATTGATTTGATTGATTCTCAATTAAAACATTGATAGGGTTTAAATCAGGATCTAATCTGACCGCAGTATAGGACTGACTTGCAAAATTTTTGTTGATATATTTAGCACTGAAGCGCCAATCCATTATTGCATAAACAGTAAACTCGCCGCCCAGCAAATAATTATCATTCCAGTTATCTATAAGCTCAAGTTTTTGATAAGCAGGAACGTTACCACCGTAGTAAGCCATTAACTTGTAGCCGGAATAATTTAGTCCAACGGTTGCACCATCAAATACACCGCCTGCAACAGAGTTATAAAGTGGTTGTCTTCCTAATTTTAATGAGGCAACATCGAATATTTTTTGGAAGTCAGCGTACAAGTTGTAAACTCTGAATCTTGGATCGCTTAATTGTTTATTTGAAAGGTCCGTTTCAAGATTAAAATTAGATCGAAGCCAGATGTTTTCGTTACCGAAGTTGAAGGAGAGCATTTGGTAGGTTCTTGCATTAGTAGTAGATGAGCCCGCTGTATCGAATCGTTCAAAAGTATAAATAGAACTGGAGAACCTACCGTTGAGACTTTGCGGGAAATTTATATAAAGCATCCCGCTTGCTAAAAGAAACAGTAGAATTTTTTTCATATAGTACTAAACTTATTAAATATACTTTCTTTATTCTTTTGGAACCGAATGCTTTATCTTTGCCCACATTTCTTCGAGATTGAATTCAACATATGTTGGGCTTTCGGCATTATGACATCCGATGCAAAAACTCTCTAGATTTTCATGGACGATCATGCCATTAGCAATTGCCTCTTCCCGGTTTTCCATAACCTTTTTGCTTTTATAATCTTGCCCGGCACCATGACAAGTTTCGCACTGAACACCATCTTCGATTTTGAATTTATCAGCTAGGAGCTTTGCATCAACGTTATATCCAGAAGCGTGACATTTCAGACATTCTGGAGTTTCAACTGCTTTAGTTTTAAAGCCCCGATCCATGGCTATTTTATCTGATTCTTCTGTTTGTAACGTAAAATAAGCCTGAGAATGTTTGCTCCCTTGCCAAATTGATAGTTGGCTTCCTTGCTTTTCTGTTTTATGGCACATACCACAAGCACTAGTTCCGATAAAACCGCGTTGTTCTGTTTGAGCAGAAATAAAAAAGAAAGGTATTGCGATGAGTGAAGTAAGAACCTTGTAAAACATAATCCCTCCTGGAAAATGATTTTTTTTCAATATCTATTTAAACAATGTCTAAAAAAAAACAAAGGAGAGCACAACAACAATTTACCACATGGCTCTCCTTTGTACTAAGGAGGCTATGCGCTTACAAAAACAACAATCACACCAATATTGTCCAGCATTACTACGAATATTTTGCTTGATTTCGCCTTATTTTATATGACGAATTCCAACTATTGAGAAAAGACAACTATTTCTTCTCAATGATTAGAAAATGAAAGAAATTCTAACTATTTGCTACACATTCTTTTAAAGAGAAAAATAAAAAATGATTTGTTAACTATTAGATCAAGTTAATTTATTTCTTATAACTTGATTGCTTACAAGTATAGTTTAAACAATGTATTCTCTTGCTGTGAAGAGTCTGAATTTCTGCTTTTTTGGTTCGTTGTATATTATTTATCTTTTCTATAAAGAATTAAAGGAAATAGGTGTTATGCTTAAAACTATTCTGTTTGTCATCATCTGTTATATCTCAATAAGTGCCCAGCAGGAAGAACAACACGTTTGGAAAGTTGTCAATGCGGATGATGGTTCAAAATTTTGGTATGATTCTTCCTCTCTTGATACTACTAAGCAGGACAGGTTCAATATCTGGATTCTTGAGACGAATCAGCCGCCTAAAACTTATGATGGGATTGAAGGTGATGTTTTCAGGTCAAAAACACTTTATACAATTAACCTGACAACAGTAAAATATGGCATTCTGAAAATACGATATTATAATCTCAGTAATCAGGAAATTTTCTCATTTGATTATGATAAACCGATGCCGCCAGAGAGCATCAGGTTTCCATATCCAATAACCGATAACTCCTTGCTTTTTTATCTGTTAAAAGAATTGTACGGACCTAAAGTTGAACAAACACAAAAATTAAAATAGACTGCAGAAAAGTTTTTATTAGGTTTCGATTTGAGTGTGTAATAATATTTCTTCGAGAATACCGGATACTCTTAAACAATCAGCCATTTCACCTGAATAGACTACAGCTTTTCCATTAACATGAACTTCGAATGTTTTATCACGAGCTTCTATGAACGAACATTTAGTAGCTTTAATTATCTGAGAAATTACTTCCTCAAAAGTATGCCAGTCATCGTTGAAAAGAATTACTCTGTTCCCAAGGTTGATATCAGTCTCTTCTTCTTCTAAGTTAGTTATTTCAGGAGATTGCTTTGTCGGGATTTCCATATTGTGAAAATACTTATTAGACATTAAAATTTAAAACTAACTCTTTAAAGTAGTAACTATCTATTCGGCAAAGTTAATTGCTTTTATATCAGGTCGTCTATATATTTTGAATACAAAATAAAGTAAAAAAATGGAGTTCAAATGAAAATAGTTGTCTGCGTAAGTCACGTCCCAGATACAGCAACAAGAATAAAGGTAGGAAGCGATGGAAAAACTATTGACCCTGCAGGTGTAACTTACATAATCAATCCCTATGATGAATATGCAGTCGAAGAAGCATTAAAAACCAAAGAGAAATTAGGAACAGGTGAGGTTGTAGTTGTCACTTTAGGTTCAGAAAACAGCAAGGAAACAATTCGCAAAGCATTAGCGATGGGTGTGGATAGTGGCGTTCTGCTAAAAGATGATAATCAAAGAGATTCTTTGGGAATTGCAAAAGCACTTGCGGAAGAAATTAAAGCACAGGGTTCACAATTAGTTTTTATGGGGAAGCAATCTGTGGACTATGATAACTCAATAGTTGGGCAACTAACTGCTGAACTTTTGGATTTTAATTGTGTAACCGTTTGTGTGAAATTGGAATTCAGTGGAGAAAAAATAACTGCAGAGCGAGAGATTGAAGGCGGAAGAGAAATAGTAGAGACTTCAATGCCTGTAGTAATCACTTGTCAAAAAGGACTCAACGAACCTCGTTACGCTTCACTTAAAGGAATCATGGCTGCCAAGAAAAAAACAATTGAAGAAAAATCAGCAGCGGCTTATACTCCAACAAGTGAAGTGGTAGGTATGCACCTACCCGCTGGAAAACAACCTGGTCGAATAGTCGGCAGCGATGCATCCGCAGTACCTGAACTCGTAAGATTATTAAAAGAAGAAGCAAAAGTAATTTAAAGGAAAATTTAAATGGCAAATAAAATTTTGGCTGTACTTGAACAGAGAGAAGGAATAATTAAAAGATCAGGCTTTGAAGCTGCTTCTTCAGCAGTAAAGCTTGCTAAAGATTTTAATACTTCTGCTGATGCAGTAGTTGTCGGTGATGCTATATCGAATATAAATGAAGTGTCAAAGTATGGCATCCGGAAAGTCGTCCATCTAAAGAATTCAGAACTGGGTAATTACTCATCTTCCGGATATACTGAGGCTATCAGCAAACTGGCAAAAGAAGCTGATTATGATATTCTGATTTTAGTGAACACTTCTCTTGGAAAAGATTTAGCACCAAGATTGAGTATTAAGCTTGATGCTGGCTGTGTTGTTGACTGTGTCAAATTAAATTTATCGGGAAGTGACTTAATCCTCACAAGACCAGCTTATGCAGGTAAGGCTTTAGTTGATGTTAAAATATTAACCGACAAAAAAGTTATTACTCTTCGACCGAATGTTTTTAAAGCTCAGCTTACTGAAAGCCCCACACCGGCTGAAATAGAAGTTAAAGAAATACCCGGTGTTAATCTGAAAAGCAAAGTCACTTCATTCAAAAAATCGGAAGGAAAGCTTGATGTTGCTGAGGCTGATATAATTGTATCAGGCGGCAGAGGAATGAAAGGACCCGAAAATTTCCATTTGATAGAAAATTTAGCTGAAGCATTAGGAGCTGCTGTCGGTGCTTCCCGTGCAGTTGTTGACGCCGGATGGAGACCTCATAATGAACAAGTTGGACAAACAGGCAAGACGGTTTCACCAACGCTTTATGTGGCTTGTGGAATTTCAGGCGCAATACAACACCTCGCTGGAATGTCTTCATCAAAATATATTGTTGCAATAAATAAAGATAAAGATGC
>JALONF010000355.1 GCA_025455085.1 Ignavibacteriaceae bacterium | reverse complement strand
ACACGTGTTGGAAAAATAATGAGGAAGCTCCGCATTGATGAAATACCACAATTCTTTAACGTGCTTAAAGGCGAGATGAGCTTGGTTGGTCCTCGACCTGAACGGAAATTTTTTGTTGAACAACTATCTCAGCAAATTCCTTATTATAAAAGAAGACTTAAAGTCAGACCTGGTATCACTGGCTGGGCACAGGTCAAGCATAAATACGACGAAAGTATTGAGGACGTAAAAGTAAAATTGCGTTATGATCTTTTTTATATTGAAAATATGTCCTTGAGAATGGATATTAAAATTCTTGCCCGAACAATATTAGTAGTTTTATTTGGCAAAGGGCATTATAGCTAATTTATATTGGCCACTAATTCACGAATTTTTAATTAGTGAATTCGTGGCAATAAACATTAAATCCTGAAATGAAAACTCTTATTATCATTCCTACATATAACGAGCTTGAGAATTTACCAAGGCTGCTGCCTGAAGTTCTTTCAAAGGATAGCTCTATTAATATTCTTATAGTCGATGATAATTCTCCCGATGGAACTGCAGCTTTCGTTGAAAATGAAATGAAGAATAATAATCGTATTCATCTCATCAAACGATCATCAAAGCAAGGTCTTGGAACGGCATATATTGCCGGTTTCAAATATGCACTTCAGAATAATTTCCAAATCGTATTTGAAATGGATGCAGACTTTTCACACGACCCAAAAGAAATCCCAAGATTTCTGGATGAAGTAAAAAATGCGGATGTTATTCTCGGCAGCAGATATATAAACGGAGTGAACGTAATAAACTGGCCATTGCGAAGATTGCTGCTAAGTTCTTTTGCAAATCTTTATACACGCATTATTACAGGAATGCCAATTCATGATGCTACGGGTGGTTTTAAATGTTTCAGGAGAGAAGTACTTGAAGCTATTGATTTGGGTCGGGTAAAATCGAACGGATATGCATTCCAAATCGAGATGACGTTCAAAGCCTGGAAAAAAGGTTTCAGAGTTAAAGAGATTCCGATAATTTTTGTAGACCGTGTAAAAGGAAAATCCAAAATGTCTAAAAAGATTGTCCGTGAAGCTGTTACAATGGTCTGGAAACTTAGGATAAAAAGTATTTTTGGTTTGCTGAAGTAGGATGCCAATTGGATCTTTCCATCATCATAGTTAATTATAACGTAAAGGAATTCCTTCAGAATCTTCTCCAATCAATTGAAAAAGCCTCATCTAAAATATCTAAGGAAATAATTGTAATTGATAATGCCTCCGATGACGGCAGTGTTGAAGTAATTAAAGAAAAATTTCCTTCATTAAAACTTATTGAAAATAAAGTTAACGTTGGTTTTGGAAGAGCAAACAACCAGGGATTAAAAATCGCAAGCGGGAAATTCATTCTCTTTATCAATCCTGACTGCATAGTTAGCGAAGATACGTTTGATAAAATGATTTCATTCTTCATATCTCATCCTGACTGTGGTCTTGCTGGCTGTAAAATATTAAATTCTGATGGCACACTTCAATTGGCTTGCAGAAGAAGTTTCCCTGGTCCGTGGACTTCATTTACAAAAGTAACAGGTCTAAGTAATCTTTTCCCAAACAGCAGAATTTTTGCCCGTTATAATCTCACTTATCTTGATGAAAATAAAACTTACGAAGTTGATGCAGTGTCTGGTTCATTTATGATGATCAGGAAAGAAGTTTATGATAAGGTCGGCGGATTTGATGAGCAGTTTTTTATGTACGGCGAGGATCTGGATTTATGCTACCGTGTTCAGAAAGCCGGCTTTAAAGTTTATTATGTACATAACACACAAATAATTCATTACAAAGGAGAGAGCACAAAAAAGAGCAATCTTGATGAAACTAAGTTGTTCTATGATGCAATGCATCTGTTCGTTAAAAAACACTTATCAAGTTTTCCCATCGTTGAAATTATTTTGAGAAGTGCAATCGCTTTTAGAAAATTATTCGCGTTTTTAGGAAAAAGAAAGCTATCACTGTATACCGCATTTGCAGATTTTATTATATTTAATTTATCACTTTTTGCTGCTGAAAAGTTTTATAAAAGCGTAACTAACTGGGTTGGTTTTGATCCCCACGCATATTTGATCGTATACACAGTACCAGCTCTTATATTCTTTTTTATTGCAGTGCTTGCTGGTGTGTACAGGAAAGACGAAGTATCTGTTCTCAGAAATTTTGGCGCTATTATAATTAGTTTTGTTATTGTTACATCGGCCACATTCTTCTTCAAGCAGTATGCTTTCAGCAGAGCTGTTGTATTAATTGCATTCATCCTTTTTCTAATTCTTACAACTTTGTACAGAATATTTCTGAAATTATTTTTTAGAGTGGGAATTAAGCTTGACGGTGCTCTTAACAGAAGGACGGTAATTGTTGGAACGGACGAAGAAGCAGTTTTGATTGCCGAAAAAATCAAATCCCAAAAATCTGATGTTCATAGTTTCATCGGATTAATTGGTAAAACACATTCAGATATCGGCAGGGAAGTGGAAGGATTCAATGTGGTCGGCAGCATTGGTAATATTAAAAATGTTTTTTCAGAACGAAAGATAAATGAAGTGATTTTTTCTTCAGATGAAATTTCATACTCGGATATGATGTCAATTGTATCTGCAAGTAAGAACATCAATATTGAATTTAAAATTGTCGGTTCTGATATGAATTTTATTGTAGGAAAGAGTTCCGTTTCAATGCTTGATGATATTCCATTAGTTGAAGTTAATTACAATATCTCAAATCCTACTGTACAATCAATAAAACTTATATTTGATTACCTGCTGGCTTTATTAGTTTTGTTTTGCCTCTATCCTTTTATATATTTCATTACAAAGCTATCGGGTAAAGAAACAGATTTCAGGAAATTTGTATTGTCCGTTCCGTCTGTTCTTTC
>JALONF010000354.1 GCA_025455085.1 Ignavibacteriaceae bacterium | reverse complement strand
ATACAAAATAAATTTAAGTTATTCACGCATTCAACACCAATTTTATACCGTTTATCATTAAGTAATCTTGAAAAAATACTTTGCTATCTAATTTTACGCCTAGCTGGTAACCATTTAAATGAAAACCAGGTCAAAAGTAACAAACAACGGGAGAAAAATTATGTTGACTGAACTCAAACCTTTAAAACAATTTGTAATTACATTAATTATTTCCTTGCCGGTGACGTAAAGGTAACATACTGGGATAAAGATGAAGTCTATATTAAGATTTTCGGTAACGAAAATGCACAAGAAAAAATGAAATTTACTATGGAAGCAACAGACGAAATAGTTAAGGTAACTGGCAAGAATAAATCTTCGATCTCTTCCTGGTTTAGTAATGTGAATGTTGAGGTTGAAATTAAAGTCCCTGCTCAATTCAATCTGGATATTAGTACTGCTGGGGGAGATATTAAGTGCGGCGGTATAACCGGCAAAGCAGAATTAAATACCTCCGGCGGTGATATCTGGGCTGATAAATTTTCGGGAAAATTGACGGCTTCAACTTCTGGTGGGAACATTTTTCTTTTCTGTCGTGATGCTGAGATTGATTCTGAAACATCCGGCGGTGATATCACACTTGAGTACGAAGGAGAGAACAAAGGGATAGATCTATCAACTTCAGGAGGAGATATTGAAGTTAAAGTGGCAAAAGAAATTAAGGCTTCAATGGAATTATCAACTTCCGGGGGAGATGTTTCTTGTTCACTTAATATGAGTAACATAAAAAAATCTTCAGGAAGCCGTTTAATTGGAGATCTGAACGGCGGGGGTCAAAAACTTTATGCGCACACTTCCGGCGGTGATATAACAGTATCGGAAAAGTAGAAATTAAAAAGGCGGGTCAAGCCCGCCTTAAAAATGATTAGTTAATTGTTATGAGGTAAGGTTTTATCTTTTCTTCCAAATATTGTTTTGGAACTGCACCAATTACAGCATCAACATAGCTGTGTTCTGGTTTTCGTCTGTGTTTAGCTTTACAACTTTCAACTTACCTTCGTATTCATTTGCAATCTGTTCAACAACCGGTGCAACCATTCTGCATGGACCACACCAAGGTGCCCAAAAGTCAACAAGTACCGGGGTATCAGATTTTAAAACTTCCTGTTCAAAGTTAAAGTCAGTTCCTTCGATTACGTTTTTCATTCGCTCTTAGCCTTTAATTGTTTATAAAAATGTGTCCGTAACGCGAGTTCTCCTTAAAACGGACAGTGATATGATGAATCTAAAACCCTTATGGATTCATCACTATTTTGATGAAAATCACACCTTTTAGTGCCTTGAAAATTGCGATATGTTTTTATAGAACTGAATATTGACTCGGCAACCTGATTCTGTCCTGTGGCCGATTTTAAGAACTTAGCATCTTCCTTGTTAGAAATGAATCCTGTTTCAATGAGAACACTTGGCATTGAAGCGCCAACAAGAACATAGAATCCCGCTTGCTTTACTCCACGTGATTTTAGTTGTAAGTTTACATCAAATTCTTTGTGTAGAAGCTCGGCAAATTTTTCAGAGTATTTCATGTAAGCTGAATGTGCCATACTAACAAGAATAAAATTTTCATCAGTGAGCTTTTCATACTTCTGTGGATTATCCTCATATTTAATTACGCTGTTTTCTATTTCTGCAATTTCAATTGCTTCCTGAGTTCTTCCCGGTCGTAATAAGTAAACTTCGGCGCCGCTTGCATCACTTGGCTTTTTCTTCGTTGAGTTACAGTGGATCGAAATAAAAAGCTTCCCGTTATTTTCGTTTGCTATCTTTCCTCGTTTGTACAAATCAATGAAGGTGTCATCTTTTCTTGTGTAAACGACTTTCACATCCGGCATTTCTTTTTTCATTAATTCACCGAGCTTAAGAGCAACTGCTAGCGTAACATCTTTCTCTTTTAAGTTATCAATTCCTATTGCCCCGGGATCTTTTCCTCCATGTCCGGCATCAATTACCACAACATCAAAATTCCACTTATCTATATTCTTCTTAGTTTGATCACTCTTGCTGAATACTTTATTATGAATAGTAATAATGATGTCATTACTTCCAGGCACATTCATAACTTCATTTGTCGAATATTCACTTCCGACTTTAAATTTAAATTCAACATCAGCGCCAACATTTCTTGTTTCAATTTTCTTGATTAGACTGCTGAATCCTTCACGGCTGGTTTTTTGAACATCGGCATTTACTTTGCGAAAGATGATTGTCAGTTCATCATCTTTGAACGAACTGTAATATGAAGGAATTACTGTTTTAGACTGCACGCGGATAAGCGTTCCGTTTACTTTTTCTGTTATTGATATTCCTGTTATATCATAACCTGTTGTTGGCGGCAGATCAGGGATATCATACATCCATTTTTTGTCCTCAAGGGGGGAAGCAATTTTCTTTCCAACAATAAGTCTGTTTGGTTTTTCAAATTTTAGTTCACGCTCGACTATGATCTCGAGTGGGCTGAGAGAAAAAGCGAGTGGAATGAAAGTTTTATTACCTCTTAGATAGGTTGATGTCGGAAGCTGAAATACTTTGGGTGTCCCGCTTGAACGAGGAGTAACAACAATAAATGGACTTCGTGGCGTCGATTTAAGTAGAAAATAATTGGACTTAAGCTCGACTTTTCCTGTCTCGTCATTTTCAAAGTAGTTAATTGATAAAGCCCCGGCTAATTCTGATATCGATACATATACAATTCCTTCACGCATCCAGGCGGAGACAGATTTTGTTTGGTTATCCGTGACGATATAAACATTTTCAAGCTGCTGAGCAAATGAATTAAAGAATGGAAATAAAAAAAGAAAAAGAAAAAATATTTTTTTCATTGAGAAATAAAACCTATCCAATGAAGGGAATCATAAATCCACTTTTTTTCTTGTAGTCAGAAAATTTTTCTGAGAAATATTTGGCCAGCAATTTATCCTCTAATGAAGCTCTCATTATATAAATCGGTATCTCAACCAATGCCAGAAAACCGACAATGTAACCGAAAGTTGCCGCCGTTGCACCCAAATCAAGAAGTATCTGACATAAATACTGTGGGTGCCGGATAATCTTAAATGGTCCTTTTGTAATCAGCTCGTGATTCTTTTTTATCATTATGTCCTGAGAATAATTATCTCCAAGAGTTTTGAACGACCAAACCTGAACCCACGAAAAAACAAGGTAAACTGCAAGTCCAATGTAGCGGATTACGCTGTATTCTTCGAGGTAATCCAGCGTACCAATCTGAAATACTGCAAGTATAAGTGCAACTAAAGAAAGCATTGAAACCACTGGAGGAAATTTCTGAAGGAAGGTTTTTGGTTTCTCTTTTACCTCAGATACTGTTGATTTCAATCCACGTTTGGCACCAGTTACGTTGGCACCGAAAGTTGCAATGATATTTAGCGATATAATTATGTTGATTGGATCCATTTGTTAATACCTTAGATAGAAAATCTGAAATACTTTTAAGAAAATATAATTAAAAAGATTGTTAGTTGGGGATAATCGTTTGATAGTTAGTAGTTGGTTGGTTTGGAGTTGTAGTTATTTAGTTTCTGGTTTAATTTCTTGATGAAATAAAAAGGCATCTAAATTCACAAATGCAAAAAATTCAACTAACAACTGATTAACCAAAACTAAAAACTAATGAACTAATAACTACTGGATCACTTTCCCGTGTCGCTTCATAATCTCACGCCACTCTTCCATCGAAAGCTTTTCGGATTCATCGATAAGCATAACGGGTATATCATCCTCAATTCGGTAACGACGGCGCGTATTTTTGTCAGTTGAAACAAGAGTGTTGCCATCCAGAACCAAATCCGCTTTGGTTTCAGGGCAGCAGAGTATGTCCAATAGTTCTTTGCTGATCATTTTATTTTCTTTTTACTTCAAAGATAAAAAACTTGTAAATAAATCGTACTAAATGGGAATTTATTGCAAATCATCTTTGTCAATCACAAATAAAAATCAAAATTAATTTGCAACATTCATAAACTATTGTTAAAATTCAGTCCCTCACCCTAACGTCCCCCGCAAAACTCGGACTCTTTTTGCAAAGAGAAAGAGGGGGGACGGTTTTAAAACCCATTTTATAACAAAATTTTAATGAAAAAGTTCAAGAATTTTTTCAGGCGGGTGTGCGAGAATAGCTTTGTTTCCCATTTCAACAATCGGTCTTTGAACAATATCAGGATGCTTTATCATTAATTCAAGAATCC
>JALONF010000051.1 GCA_025455085.1 Ignavibacteriaceae bacterium | reverse complement strand
AAAAAAAAACCAAATGTCCCGCGGTAAAAAAGTAAAATTCATATTCATAACAGGTGGCGTTGTTTCCTCCTTAGGAAAGGGAATAACTGCTTCCTCACTTGGTCTCCTTCTAAAACAGCGAGGCTTTAGTGTTACTATCCAAAAATTCGATCCGTATATAAATGTTGACCCTGGAACAATGAGTCCATTCCAGCACGGAGAAGTTTATGTTACTGATGATGGAGCAGAAACCGATCTGGATCTTGGACATTACGAAAGATTTCTTGATGTGAATATGACACGTGCAAACAACACAACCACAGGCCAGATATACAACGAAGTTATTACAAAAGAAAGAAGAGGGGATTATCTTGGCGCAACTGTGCAGGTGATTCCCCACATCACAGATGAAATTAAAAGAAAGTTAACTCGTCTGAGTGAACTTGGAGAGTATGAAATAATTCTTACAGAAATTGGCGGAACAGTTGGTGACATCGAGAGCTTACCATTCATTGAAGCAATGAGACAGCATATGCTTGAATTTGGCAGAGCTAATTCGATGGTAATTCATGTTACACTTGTTCCATATATTGCATCAGCAGGCGAAGTAAAAACAAAGCCAACGCAGCACAGCGTTAAAAATCTTTTAGAGCTTGGTATTCAGCCGGACGTATTGATTTGCAGATCAGAAAAAAAGCTGGCAAGAGAAATTCGCGAAAAAATTGCTCTCTTTTGCAACGTTGATTCTAAAGCTGTTATTTCCGCATACGATGTTCACTCCATTTATGAAGTACCACTGGTTCTTCACAAAGAAAAACTTGACTTGCTTGTAACTAACCGCCTTCACTTGCCCGAGAAGAAAATCAAACTGGACGAATGGGAAAATTTTGTTGATGGGATCAGAAATCCAACCCGCGAAGTTGAGATTGCAGTATGTGGCAAATACATAACTCACCTCGATGCGTATAAGAGTATAATGGAGGCATTCATTCATTCCGGAGCCGAAAATCAAGTTAAGGTAAAGATGAAACCAGTAAATGCGGAAGATTGTGAAGCTGAAAATTTCGAGCAACTGTTGAAAGGTGTGTCGGGAGTACTTGTCCCTGGTGGTTTTGGTGAGAGAGGCATAGAGGGTAAAATAAAAGCGATTCAATATGCACGGGAAAATAAAATTCCATTCTTCGGAATTTGTCTTGGACTGCAGTGTGCTGTTGTTGAGTTTGCAAGAAATGTTTGCGGGATGAAAAATGCAAACAGTTCTGAGTTCAGGAAAACCAAATTTAATGTAATCGATTTAATGCCGGGTCAAAAAGATATTAAGGAGATGGGTGCAACAATGCGGCTTGGTGCATATCCATGTGTTATTCAGGATAAAACTAAAGCTTATGACGCTTATCAAACTAATTATATTTCCGAACGTCATCGTCATCGTTATGAAGTGAATAATAAGTTCAGAAAAAAGCTTGTTGAAAATGGACTTATACTCAGCGGATTGTCTCCTGATAAAGAACTTGTTGAAATGATTGAACTTGAAGATCATCCGTGGTTTGTCGCTTGTCAGTTTCACCCAGAACTAAAATCGAGAGCAACTAACGCACATCCGCTTTTCAGGGAGTTTGTTAAAGCCGCAGTGGAACATTCAATTGAAAAAAATGGAAATTGAAGTATAAAATTATTAACAAGTATTTATTTTCTCCTTTCCAAATTAAAATGATGCCTTTCAACTCTTTCAATCGACAAATTGCAAGATCATTTCTTTTAGGGATTCTACTTTTCTTCTGCTTCGTCAGTACTTCATACTCACAAACGGATCTTAAATACAAAATCAGTACAGGACTTGAAGCACTTTACAACTTTAACTTTAAATCTTCAGACAAAGCTTTCGAAAATATTATCAAAAGTTATCCTGACAATCCTGCTGGTTATCATTACAAGTCAATTAGTCACCTATGGTTTTATCTTGATAGTAAAATAGAAACTGATTTAAAGATCTTCATCTCACTCACTGATACAGCAATCGAAAAAGCTGACGCAATTCTTAAAAATGATTCCTCAGATGTTTTTAGTTTATACATTCTCGGATCAGCATATGCAAACAGGACATTCGCTTATACGCGAGATGAAAGTTATTTTGATGCTGTAATCGCTGCGCGGAAATTTCATTTATATTTTAATGAGTTGTTGAAAAGGGATAGTCTTTATTACGATGCTTACACTGGAAAAGGTTTATTTAATTTTGCTATATCTCAGGCACCTCAGACTTGGTCGTGGGCAATTAACCTTGCTGGAATGACTGGTGATAAAAAGGTTGGGCTAACTAATCTTGAGATAGCATCAAAAAAGGGAAAACTCTCCAAAGTCGATGCCCAGTTTTATCTTTCTCAGATCTATTCTGAATTCCTTTTAAAATATCAGCCTGCCAAAAGAATGTTGACTGATTTAACTTTCAGATATCCCAAAAATTTACTTTTTAAATTTGCCTTGGCTAATCTTCAAGTAAAAACTTTTGATTTAAGCAGCGCATCCAGAAATTATAAATCAGTTATTACATCAAAAGATAAAAATTTTAGTCAGTTGAAGAATTATGCTGGTTTAGCCTTGGGCGATATTCTTTATTCACAAGGAAAGTATGATGAAGCAAGGGTTCATTATGTTAAATTCCTAGAACAATCAACCGATCCTCACTTCAAAGGAATTACAGCGCTTAAGATTGGATTAAGCCATCTCTTTGAAGGAGATTCTCTTTCTGCATTAATGTATTTTGATAAAACTGATGAAGGAAATGATGATCTTGACGATGATGAATTTGCAAGATATAAAGGTGAGCTGTATTTGAATCAGTTACCAGGCGCCGATGAGCTGCGACTTGTTCTTATTAAGAATAAAATTGAAGCAGGGAAGTTCAATACAGCTATTGATTCACTTGAAAAATTTGTTGAACAGACCTTGTCGGATACTTTAAGAGCTGAAGCAATACTTTATTTAAGCGACGCTTATTTTCATCTTGGAAAATATAAGCGATCACTTGAGTATGCAATTGCAGTTTTTAATTTTGAAGAATACGAACTTTGGGTGAAACCATTTGCATGTTATTATGCTGCGAGAGCAAGTAAAGAATTAAAAGATATTACTGATGCAGAATTCTTTGTTGGCTATGCAGGCAACTTTAAAAATTATTTTTATGAAAATAAGCTTAAGGATAGACTGAGTTTCCTTTCCTTCTTACTTACAGAAAAATGATAGACAAAGCTGAAACTTATTTGATAAATTAAATGTCTTTAAGTAGTTTTGTCCAAATAATTTAACGGTAATGTGTTAGCACTTGCGGTCTTTGTTTCGGGTCGGGGTTCAAACCTGCGAGCTGTGCTCGATTCACCAGCACTTAAAAATTTAATTCGGGTTAATGCTGTTGTTGGTGACAAATTATACTGTCCTGCATTCGATATAGCTAAAAATTTTTCGATACCGGTTTATAGTGTTGGTAAAAAGGATGGGTTTATTTCCTTTGATGATCTTGAAGTGATTCTCAAGGATTTTAAAATCGATTTAATTGTTCTTGCCGGATTCCTGAAATTAATCCCGGATAATTTTGTAAGAGCATTTAGAAACAAGATCATTAATATTCATCCTGCTCTTCTACCTTCGTTCGGCGGATCGGGTATGTATGGAATGAATGTTCACAAGGCAGTGTTTGAATCATCCGCACAAGTATCCGGAGCCTCAGTCCATTTTGTGGACGAGACCTACGACACTGGTAGAATTATTGCCCAGCGATGTGTAGATATTTCTGATATAAAATCACCGGAGGAAATCGCCGAACGCGTGCTTAGCATTGAACACCATCTCTTGCCGTATGTGATTGAGAAAATAGCTCTTGGCAAAGTCTTTGTTGAGAATAATAGGGTAAGAGTCGAGACTTAATTTTATTCACCCAAACCTCATATGATGCATTGAAAAAATTAGCACTAATCAGCGTTTTTGATAAAACAGGAATTGTTGAATTCGCAAATGGACTGAAGGACTGCGGATTCGATATAATTGCTACCGGTAATAGTTTCAGGATTCTAACAGAAAGTCAAATTCAAGTTACTGAAATCAGAGACTTGACAGGCTTCCCTGAGATCTTCCACGGTAGAGTAAAAACTCTCCATCCCAAAATCAGCGGTGGAATTCTAATGAGAGTAGATAACAAATCTGACCTGAAGGAAGCTGAAGAGAATGGTATTTCTCCTATTGAGGTTGTTTGTGTTAATCTGTACCCATTCAAAGATGTTGCAAAAAATCCTGATGCTGATCTTGATACACTAATCGAGAATATTGACATTGGCGGACCTACAATGATCCGAGCAGCTGCAAAAAATAATAAGTTTGTTTCTGTCATAACAAATCCACAACAGTATGAACTATTTCTTAATGAGTTAAAAGCAGGCAGTATCAGTTATGAAACAAAAAAGAAATTAGCGATTGCCGCATTCACTCACACGGCTGACTATGATTCTTACATTGTGAATACCCTTCAGCAGAAAATGAATGTAAGTTCAAATTACTTTAACAGAAGTTTCAAGCTTGCTTCATCACTTAGATATGGTGAGAATCCTCATCAGCAGGCTGGTGTGTACGGTGAGTTTTATGATAACTTTGAGTTCATTCATGGTAAAGAACTTTCGTATAATAATATTTTAGATTTGGTCTCAGCAGTTGAATTAGCTGAAAGTCTGGGAAAAAATTCCTGCACAATCATCAAGCATAATAATCCTGCTGGTGCCTCTATTGGTGTTGATTCATTTGATGCTTACACTAAAGCTTTGAGATGCGATCCAGTATCTTCATTTGGTGGGATTGTTGCTTTCACTTCTACTGTCGATGAAAAACTTGCTGAAAAATTGAATGAAATTTTTCTTGAGGTTGTTTGTGCGCCTGAGTATACGGATGGAGCAATTTCAATTCTTAAGAAAAAGAAAGATCGCAGGCTGCTGAAACAGAAAAAATCTATCCTTAGAGAAAAAGTAACCTTCCGTTCAATTCCCGGAGGTGCGATTGTTCAGGATGCTGATTTGATGGATATGGATGAGTTAAAAATAAAAACTGTAACTGAAAAGAAACCGTCGGCTGAAGAGTTAGAAGATTTAAAGTTTGCCTGGAAAATTGCAAAGTATACAAAATCTAATGCAATTGTTTTTGTGAAAGATAAAGCAACGCTTGGTGTTGGTGCAGGACAGATGTCGAGAATTGATTCAGCTAAAATTGCCAAGATGAAAGCAGAAGAGCATGGTCTTGACTTGAAAGGTTCAGTAGCAGCATCCGATGCATTTTTCCCGTTTGCAGATGGTTTAATTGAAATTGTGAATTGTGGTGCGGTCTCTGTAATTCAACCAGGAGGTTCTGTCAGAGATCAGGAAGTAATTGATGCTGCCAACCAGAGAAACATCTCAATGGTTTTTACAGGAATAAGGCACTTTAAACATTAAGAGGATTTATGGGCTTATTTGATTTTTTCTCAACAGACATTGCAATAGATCTCGGTACAGCTAACACACTCATCTATGTTAAAAGCAAAGGCATTGTTCTTAACGAACCATCGATTGTTGCTTTTGACAGAACTACAAAGAGAATCATCGCTTTAGGAAATAAAGCGAAAGAAATGCAGGGAAGAGAACACAAAGAAATTAAAGTCACACGTCCTATGAGAGATGGTGTGATAGCTGATTTTGAAATTGCCGAGGGAATGATAAGAGCATTTATTAAAAGAGTAAAAGCCGGTGCTTTAAGTAGCCGGAGAGTTGTAGTTGCTGTTCCAAGTGGTGTAACAGAAGTTGAAAAAAGGGCAGTGCGGGATAGCGCTGAGCATGCAGGCGCGAAAGAAGTCCATCTCGTCGCTGAGCCAATGGCCGCTGCAATAGGAATTGGAATTGATGTTCACGCTCCAGTTGGTAATATGATAATTGATATCGGAGGCGGAACAACTGAAATTGCGGTTATTGCTTTGTCGGGTATTGTTAATGAAGAGTCAATTCGAATTGCAGGTGATGAGATGAATTATGCAATTATGCAGTTCTTTAAAAGAAATCATAATATCCTCATCGGTGAAAGAACTGCCGAAGCGATAAAATGTGAAGTCGGTTCTGCTGTTCCGTTGAAAGAAGAAATTACAATCCAGGTTAAAGGAAGAGATCTTGTTGGCGGTATACCCAAAACAACTGAAGTCAGTTCTGTCGAAATACGTGAAGCATTGAACGAATCTATCACTCAGATTGTGAATACAGTAAGGCAAACACTTGAGCGTACGCCTCCTGAGTTATCTGCAGATATTCTTGATAGAGGAGTGATGTTAACCGGTGGTGGAGCTTTACTTAAAGGGCTTGATGAACGCATTAGAATGGAAACGAATTTACCGGTTCACATTGCTGATGATCCATTGACTGCTGTTGCCAGAGGTGCAGGAAAAATTATCGAAAATCTTAATGAATATTCTAAGGTTCTTATTCGTAACAGAAGATATTAATGTTCAAGCTGTTTTCAAATGTTTGGAATCAATTCAAGGAATATCTGGTTCTTCTTTCACTAGTCCTTATCAGTCTTTCAATTCTTACTCAAAACAATAATCCACAGGTACAAAAAGTCAGAGCATTGGCATTCGGAGGCTTTGCAACTGTAACTTCTGTCTTCTATGACGTGTTTAATATAACTCAGCTTAAAAATGAGAACCAGGTATTAAGAAAATTAAATGCAGAGATGATGATTCAAGTTAGTATGTTAAGAGAATACGGAATTCTTAACAGAGAACTCAAGAGTATGCTTGGAATCAAAGATACCACGTCATTACCTCTTTTACCCGCAACGATTGTTTCAAAGTCACTTTCTATAACTCAGAACACAATAACTATTAATGCAGGCAGTAATGAAGGGATAAAACCAGGGATGCCTGTGCTAAGCTATCGCGGGTTAGTTGGAATAATTCAAACCTGTTCAGAAAATTTTTCTATTGCCCGGACAATAAAAAACGTTGACCTGAAGCTGACAGTCAAGAATGAAAATAAACGATTAAACGGAATATTGAAATGGGATGGCGAAAAATTGGTGATTGTTGATGTCCCACGAACTTATGATTTTGATGTTGGAGATAGAATAGTGACTTCCGAGATAAGTTCAATTATTCCAGTCCCGATACCAGTAGGAATTGTTGCTAAAATAGAAGAAGATAAAACCGGATTGTTAAACCTAATTCAAATTAAACCGTTTGAAGAAGTTCTTAGTGTTGAAAATGTATTTATTCTAATGCTGGTTGAGAATGCAGAAAAGGATAATCTTGAACTTAATTTCTATAACAGGTAATGAAAATTAAATATTTAATCCCGCTTTTTGTCTTCGTACCTGTTGCATTAATCCAACTTACGGTAATCCCTTTCGTTTCGATACAGGGAGTAGTTCCGAATCTTTTATTGATTACAGTCGTATATTTTTCAATTTCAAATGGTCAAATATTCGGGACTGTAACTGGCGCTTCGTACGGTTTGCTATTTGACTTAATATCAGGAAACTTAGTTGGAAGTAATATGCTATCACTTACAGTGGCAGGATTTATAGCCGGATATTTTTCTGGAGAAACAAGACGAGAGAAATATTTATACACTTATTCATTTACACTTGTAGTTTTCATAAGTGCGCTTCTAAATGCAATGATTTTTTCTTTTTTTTCTGTGATGGATTTCAATACAAACTTTGTGCAGGCATTGTTTAACCATGCGTTATTGCCTTCAATTTATACTTCTATAGTTAGTATTTTAGTGGTGATTATACCTTATAAAAGGGCTTTCGATTGAAGACTGAAAAATTTGGTTCACTAAAACGAAGAGCTATAATCTATGCCTTAATAATCGGTTCCGTAATAGTACTTGCAGGCAGGCTGTTTCAGATGCAGATCCTGCAAAGAATTGAATACGATATGAAGGCAACCGATAATAGTATAAAGAGCATTGAGCTTCAACCGCTTCGTGGAGTCTTCTATGATAGAAATTATAAAGTACTTGTCAGTAATGTACCCGCATATACAATTCGAGTTACGCCTGCTTATTATGACACAAGCCTGAATAAAATTCTCGAAACAGTAATAGGAACAGAACCCGGTTTTATTAAAACTTTATTAAAGAAAAATAAAATCTATTCTAAATTTCTGCCGGTTAAAGTCAGGCGGGGAGTTGACTTTAGAGTGATTGCCTGGTTTGAGGAAAACTCTGAGCACCTTACCGGCGTTGATTATATAATTGAAATGCAAAGATTTTATCCTGAAGGTATTATTGCCTCTCACACTTTTGGTTATACAAAGGAAATCTCTCCGGATCAACTTGCAAAGGAAAAGGACGTGTACAAACCGGGGGATTATGTTGGGCACAGCGGAATTGAAAAAACTTATGAAAAATTAATTAGCGGCACAAAAGGTTATAAGTATGTTTTAGTTGATTCCAGGCAGCGGCAGATCAGCAGATATCACGATGGCAAAGAAGATTTACAACCCGTAAAAGGGAATGATCTTGTTTTGAGCCTGGAAGCATCAGCTCAAAGAGTTGCTGAAGAAGAATTTAAAGGCAAGAGAGGTGCGCTGGTTGCAATAGAACCCTCCACCGGTGAGATTCTTGCAATGGTCAGCTCTCCAGATTATGACCTTAACCGGTTTTCATATTTCACTCCTAAAAGTTTTTTAGACAGCATTTACACTGATCCTTTTACACCTTTGTTCAACCGTGCAACTATGTCTGTTCATCCACCCGGCTCTACTTTTAAAATGTTGTCAGCACTTGCAGCTCTCGATATGGGAGTTATAACAACTTCAACGATGATTACTTGCGGAGGCGGTTTCACTTTTGGTCGATTCTTCAAGTGCATGCACAACCATGGAACAATTAACGTTGTCACTGCAATTGAAAAATCCTGTAACAGCTTTTTTTACAGGCTCATCTATAAAATTGGAATTGATAAGTGGAAAGAGTATTCAACAAGATTTGGCTTTGGTAGAAGTATCGGTATTGACCTGACTGAGGAAGTTGCAGGATTAGTCCCCGATGAAAACTATTATATAAAACGATATGGTAATAACTGGCCAAGAAGTATTATGGCAAGTCTTGGAGTTGGTCAGGGGGAAGTGAGTGTAACACCATTACAGCTAGCGCTTTATGCCAGCCTGATTGCAAATGATGGCAAGTCAAAAACTCCACACGTAGTTCGAGGTTATATTGATGATAATACAGAGAAGCTTGTCCCGCTTGAATACGAGGAAATAAATACTGGGGTTAGTCAATCGGCTTTGGATATTGTTAAGCAAGCAATGTATTTAGTTGTTAACGGTCATGGAACAGCCACACATATTAAATTGCCTGACATTGCTATTTGTGGTAAAACAGGTACAGCACAAAATCCACACGGTAAAGACCATGCCTGGTTTATAGGATTTGCTCCATATGAAAATCCCAAAATTGCAATTGCAGTTCTCGTCGAAAATATTGGTTTCGGAGGAACACACGCCGCCCCAATTGCAAAGAAAGTTATTCAGGCATATTTGAATAGTTTCAAGGGAGAAGGTAAAACTTTTAAAGATGAAGTTGCTGTTGTAAAAGTAGATTGAAAGCATAAATTACATTGAGAATTGATTACAACATAAAGGATAAATTTGATTTTGGGCTTTTCTTGCCTGCATTAATTTTATTCGGATTCGGACTATTAGCCATTTACAGTTCAACAGTGAATAATTCTTTTGCACAGGAAAATTTTCAGAGGCAGCTGGTATGGGGAGCGTTTGCTTTTATTGTTTTCTTTATTACTTATTCACTGCCAACAAATATTTTTAAATCTTTTGCAATTCCGGGATATTTAATTTCTTTATTGCTGCTATTGGCTGTACTCGCAATAGGCAGACAAATATCGGGTTCAAAAAGCTGGCTCGTCATTGGCTCGATGGGTTTTCAGCCATCGGAAATTGCTAAAATTGCTACCAT
>JALONF010000353.1 GCA_025455085.1 Ignavibacteriaceae bacterium | reverse complement strand
CCAGCAATAAATCCCAAGCTTGTATATGGATTAAGCAGGCTGAGAATATTAGCCGGATCAATTCCCAGAGTTTGTTTTAGTAAAAGTATTAAAGAGAAAATCATTGCAGTAGCACCAACGACTGCGGTACCTATCAAAACAGGTTTTGCAGTTGCTTTAAAAGTATTTCCAGCTCCGTCGTTAGCTTCCAGATAATCTTTCGCTTTTTCAAAATCAGGTTTGAATCCAAAATCTTTTTCAATCTGCTTATCAACACCTTTAATTTCTTCAATCAATGAAAGTTCATAAATAGATTGAGCGTTATCAGTTACGGGTCCATAGCTGTCTACTGCTATTGTAACCGGACCCATTCCCAAGAATCCAAATGCAACGAGTCCAAATGCAAATATCGAAGGATAAACCATTATACTGCTCAGAGCAGTTGCGCTGGTTACTTCAGCAATAAACATCAACAAAACAAAAAGAAGCCCCATCCAGAAAGCACTGAAGTTTCCGGCAACTAATCCCGAAAGAATATTAAGTGATGCACCACCTGCTTTTGATGATGAAACTATTTCATCGACGTGTTTGGATTTAGTGCTTGTAAATATTTTTGTAAATTCGGGAATCAATGCTGCACCCAATGTTCCGCAGCTAATCACTATTGATAATATGAGCCATAAATTATTTGGCAAATGCCCGATTAATAATGCGCTTACGGCAAAAGTAACAATGATTGAAACTATCGATGTAATCCATACCAACGATGTTAAAGGATGTTCAAAATCGATTTCATCCTTATGTGCATAACGCATCTGGGAGATAACCCTGTTGATTCCGAATGAAAATATTGAGGTGATTATCATCATTATACGCATTGCAAAAATCCACGTGAGCAGTTCAGTTTGGTAGGTAACATCAGCAACTGCAAGAACGATCAAGCTGATTAAAGCAACGCCGGTTACACCATAAGTTTCAAAGCCATCTGCTGTTGGTCCAACGCTGTCACCAGCATTATCACCGGTACAGTCTGCAATAACACCAGGATTACGAGGATCATCTTCTTTAATCTTAAAAACAATTTTCATCAGGTCGGAACCGATATCTGCAATCTTTGTAAAAATTCCTCCAGCCATTCTCAATGCACTTGCACCGAGTGATTCACCAATTGCAAATCCTATAAAACATGCACCGGCATATTCTCTCGGAATAAATAATAGGATAATCAGCATCATTATAAGTTCAACGCAAATCAACATTACTCCAATGCTCATTCCGGCATCGAGAGGAATATTTAAAAGTTTGATTGGTTTTCTTTCTAATGAAGCAAAGGCCATTCTGCTGTTAGCCAGTGTATTCATTCTGATACCGAACCAGGCAACTCCGTACGATCCGAGAATCCCTATTACAGTCCAGGAAAGAATTAATAATACACCGCTGAACTCTGTTTCCATCAGATAACCAAAATAGAAAGACACACACACCGCAATAAAAAAGAAAAGAATTATTAATAATTTTCCCTGCTGAATGAGATATGTCTTACAAGTTTCAAATATTACCTGTGCTATATCAAGCATCGATTGGTGAGCCTTTAGTTTTTTAACCCTTAAGTATTGATAGACCCCGAAGATTAATCCTAAAATGCAGATAAATATTCCAGCAATTAAAATAGACTGCTGATCATCGTTGAGAGTTGGGATTTTCAGATTTGCCTCACTGGCGAAAATGTGCGAGCTGCTAAAAAAAGTTAACAGCAGTAACTGAATGTTTTTAAGCATAATGCTTCCTTTGAAATTGATTATCCTTTTGGAAATGAAAGATTACTTAAGATTCTTTTTTCTTCAATTGGTCAATCACTTTGTAAATTGAAATTCTTTGACTTTTCAATTTGTCTCTGTAATCCATTGTATCTGTGTCCGCAATCTCCATACTTAAATCTGAGACGTATCTTTCCAGAACGTCAACTAATCTTTGTAGATCATCTTCAGATAAATTTAATTCTATTTTTAACATTTTTTCCTCTTTTGCTTTAAATAATGATTGAATAATATATATACCAGAGCATTATTCCATCTGCTCTTTAAATTTCTTCAGGATATTTTCAACTGCATCTTTGTGAACCATAAAATCCATAATCTTCAGCTTAACATAATCTTCGTGATAAAAGTAATAGCCCTTATCTCCAGTGTTCCGTGAACCTGCACCGGAATCTTTGATTAAATACCAGTCAACACCATCCAATTCTTTGTATCCAACAAGATGAATTCCGTGATCATCAGTTGTTGTTTCATTTGAAAAGCGAAACTGTCTTGCGTTTTCATCAATGTATTCTGATGGAATATCAAACGTCGGAATGACTCCTACTTTATTCCAGGAATCATAACCGGCTTCTGAAACATCTCCACCTAAAGCAACAGTGTAACCATTCCTGATTGCATTTTTCAAAGCATCCATAAAAACATTCAAAGGAACATTGTAATAAACATCGCTGTGCCACCAGTTGTCCGGCACTTCATACTCAACTTGCTTATAGTATGGCTGCTGCATATAGGAAAGAATATCAACATAATCATCGGGAATTATTTTAATGTAGTCGTTCAAAAATTCTTTAGGTGAGTATTTAACGCTCTCAAAATAAAATTCAGCCGGAGGTTCACCCATATAATGATTCAAAATTGATTTAATAACTTTTATTGCTTCTTCTTCATTCCAGGCGTGAGTGGATTTTATATTTTCCAGGTAGGATTTCATTTCTTTGTGCATTGCTTTGTGGTCGTGAAATTTTTGACCGGGAAGCATTCCTGAGTAAGTTTCAGCCGGAACTAGGCCGTACATTTTCCAGATCCTCGGAACTGCATTTGCTTCAGATCCTTCTTCAAATGCTGATTCGCCCCGCTGTTGAATGTAGTACTTTGCTTTTTCAACGTACTCCCAATAGACA
>JALONF010000352.1 GCA_025455085.1 Ignavibacteriaceae bacterium | reverse complement strand
AGTATTTGATATACTTGGGAATGAGATTGCAACACTTGTTAATGAAGAACAGTCTGCAGGCACTTATAGAGCAGACTTTGTTGCAGATAATCTAGCTAGCGGTTTGTATATAGCAAAGCTGCAAGCAGGTAACTATTCACAAACTATTAAGATGTCTCTTTTAAAATAGAAATCGATTTCCAGATTTCTCTTACAGTAGCACAGATTAATAATCTGTGCTACAACAATTTTCTTTTCTTTAGATTTACACAGAATAATTTTAAGCTGAATTAATGATTGAATTTCTTCCACTTGGTGGTGCCGGTGAAATCGGTGCAAACTGTTACTACCTTAATATCAATGGATTGGGAGTCATTCTTGATTGCGGAATGCATCCGCAAAAAATTGGTTTGGACTCTCTTCCTAAGTTTGAACTGCTCGATAGCAAGCCAACAGATTATATTTTAATTTCACACGCTCACCAGGCACTTGAAAATTATTACTACTCCTCAAACACGTGCAGTTGCTGAGTTAACCCTTCATAATGCAATATCCATTCTGAAAAGACAGGTAGATGAAAGTGAATTCGAGATTTATTCGCGTGACGAAGTTGATCTTCTGATAAAATCGATCAATTATAAATCCTATAATGAAAAATTTATTCTCAACTCATTGAACAGCAATCAAGAAATAGAAGCTGAGTTTTTTGATGCAGGACATATTATTGGCTCTGCAGGTATTTTTTTTGCAGTTAATGGAATAAAAATATTTTTTACGGGGGACATAAACCTTTCATCACAAACTCTGCTCTCCGGCGCAAATTTACCATCAGAAAAAGTTGATATACTTATAACCGAGACAACTTACGGTGCAACTGATTCGTCAGAAATAAATAACTGGGAAAAAGAAGTTGAAAGATTTTCATCATCAATTAATAAAGTAATTAATAACGGAGGTTCCGTTCTCATCCCGGTTTTTGCACTTGGCAAACTACAGGAGATGCTTGCAACTATCTGGCTGCAGATGCAAAGAAATAAAATCACCGGCGTAGATATTTATACTGGAGGAATCGGAAATAAAATAAACAGAATTTATGATTACAATCGTTACGTGGTTAACAGAAATGAAACGGAACTTATGCTTTCTGACATCCCTCAAAAAAATTTAAATGAGTTGAATGACTTTGATGATCTTTTCAAATTTCCATCTATTGTTCTTGCTTCAAGCGGAATGATGGTTGAATCAACTAACTCTTTTATGCTTGCGAAAAGATGGCTGCAGAAAAAAGATTCCGCGATTTTTACTGTTGGATATATGGACCCCTCAACTCCCGGAAGTATTATCGCCAGTGCAAGAAAAGGAGACAAAATCCAGTTAACTGATAGAGAGAAGAAAACGGAAGTTAAATGCAGTATAAAAAACTTCAGGTTCTCTGCGCATTCAAAAAGAGAAGAATTATTATCATTGGTAAAAAAATTAAACCCCGACAAAGTTGTTCTGATTCACGGGGATAAAGAGGCTATCAACTGGATGGGAGCTTCAATTCTTAAGAAATATCCGGGTAAAAAAGTTTACGCTGCAGAAAATTTCAAAGAGATAATGTTTGATTAATGGCACAAACTATCGATATATTGAAATAAGAAATTTTTCAATTTTTAACAAGGGGTGCTCTTGAAACCTCTTTCAAAGAAATCATGCTTCTCCCATCATTCGAAGCCCGTCGATAGGAAAACTATATCGATAAGAATATTTATAAGCAATCTAACAAATCCATTATTCATTGAATTATAACTAAAAATCACTGGAGGAAAAATGTCTGGATTAAAAGAAAAACTCGGAAAGAAAATTGAGGAATGGCGTCCTCGAACAACACGACTTATTAAGGAATTCGGAAATGTAAAAGTAGATGAAGTTGACATCGGTCAGATCATCGGCGGGGCAAGAGATATTAAAAGTCTGGTGACTGATATTTCTTATCTCGATCCATTTGAAGGAATTCGTTTCAGAGGATTAACAATTCCGGAAGTGATGGAAAAACTGCCAAAAGTTCCCGGCGGAGAAATGCCTTATGTGGAAGGTTTCTTTCATTTTTTATTGACAGGAGATATACCTTCAGAGGCAGATGTTAAAGAAGTCGCAGACGAATTCAAAAAAAGAAGTGCTATCCCGAAATACGTATTTGATATTCTGAAAGCTATGCCGGCTGATTCTCATCCAATGGTAATGTTTTCAACTGCAATACTTGCAATGCAGCGCGAATCTGAATTTGTTAAGCAGTACAATTCTGGTAAACTTAAGAAAAATGATTACTGGGTTCCAACTCTTGAAGATGGATTACAGCTTCTTGCTAAAATTCCGGGGATAGCCGCTTTCATCTACAGATTGAAATACAAGAACGGACAGATAATTGAGTCCGATCCAAATATGGATCTTGGTGGCAACTTTGCACATATGATGGGAATTAAAAAACCTTACGATGATGTTGCAAGAATGTATTTCATCTTACACAGCGATCACGAAAGCGGAAACGTTAGCGCCCACACAGGACATCTTGTTGCAAGTGCATTATCTGATATGTACTACTCAATATCCGCAATGACAAACGGACTGGCTGGACCATTACACGGACTCGCAAACCAGGAAGTTCTTAGCTGGCTGCAGGGTGTTTATGATAAGATGGGCGGAAAAATTCCTACTGAAGAAGAAATGAAAAAGTTTGTTTGGGATACACTTCAAGGTGGACAGGTAATACCCGGATTCGGACACGCAGTCTTAAGAAAAACTGATCCTCGCTACATGGCTCAGCGTGAATTCTGTCTGAAGCATTTACCAAAAGATCCTCTATTCATTTATGTTGATCTTTTATTCAAAGTTGTTCCACCAATATTACTTGAACAGGGTAAAGCAAAAAATCCATGGCCGAATGTTGATGCACAATCTGGAGTGATTCAGTGGTATTATGGATTGAAGGAATATGATTTCTATACAGTTCTGTTTGCTGTCGGCAGGGCACTCGGTGTTGTTGCAAATATTATTTGGGATCGCGGACTCGGTTATCCAATCGAAAGACCAAAATCAGTTACAACTGCAATGCTTGAGGAAGCTGCAGGGATAAAGAAATAAGCTGCGACTCTTTGTAGCACAGATTATTTATCTGTGCTACTGTTTAAAATATAAATGCCATCCTGTTAATTGGGATGGCATTTTCGTATTTCTTGGTGAATGTTAAAAAGGATTATTTTAAAAGCATCATTTTAATCGTCTGCTGATATGCACCTGAGTTAAGTTGAGCATAATACACTCCGCTTGAAAGACCACTTCCATCAAACCGAACGTTGTAGCTTCCAACATCCTGATATTCATTTACAAGTGTAGCAACTCTGTCACCGGCTGTTGAAAAAACATC
>JALONF010000351.1 GCA_025455085.1 Ignavibacteriaceae bacterium | reverse complement strand
CTGCGATTTGTTACCGTGAATAGAATCTGCGTGAATACTATTATCGTTTAATAATTTAGTGATTATATCAGCACCACGTTTTGTTCTTGTAAATATAAGCGCCGATGGAATGTTTTCGTTTTTAAGAATGTGAAGAAGCAATTTCTTTTTATCAGTCTTTTGAACGAAGTAAACACCCTGCTTAACAGATTCAACCGTTTTTGATTCCGGTGAAACTTCAATCATTACAGGATGTGTTAAAATTGTATTTGCAAGCTTAATAATTTCTGCCGGCATAGTAGCAGAGAATAAAAGCGACTGTCTTTTCTCCGGCAGCTTTTCAATTATCTTCTTAACATCGTTTATAAAACCCATATCCAGCATACGGTCAGCTTCATCAAGTACAAATATTTTTATGCTGTCCAGTTTAATATATCTCTGGTTAATGAGGTCGAGAAGTCTTCCCGGTGTTGCAATGAGAATATCAACTCCTTCTCTCAGCTTCATTGTTTGTGCTTTTTGAGAAACTCCGCCGAACACAACAGCCTTCTTTAATCCCGTGTGTCTTCCATAAGCATCAAAACTTTCACCTATTTGAACTGCAAGCTCTCTTGTCGGAGTGAGTATCAGCGATTTAATAATTCTTCTTTGATGGTGTGAATGTTTTTCCGCACTTAATAACTGCAGTATTGGAATTGCGAACGCTGCGGTCTTACCTGTACCGGTTTGTGCGCAGCCGATCAGGTCTTTTCTTTCAAGTATTACAGGGATCGCCTGCACCTGTATTGGTGTTGGTATTGTATAACCTTCACTTGTTAATGCCGTTAATAACGGCTTCATGAGATTCAATTTTTCGAATGACATAAAACTTTCTGTTTAATTTGCCGTAAGAAAACTATTTCACGGTCTAATCAGAACAGAAATGTCTTTACAGCGGGTTAATAAATTAAGATTTGTAAAAAAGTGCTATCAGATATGTAAGAATGAAAACCTATTTTAAAAATCAACTGCGTTAAGTTACGCTTATTAAGCCAGAACTCAAACAATATAATCGCACGTTGATAGTTGCGATAGTGAAGCGAAACAATCAGATATGATTAATAGGCAGTAGTAAAAACTATATTCAAACTCTTGTAGTTGGTGAGCATGAAGGAACATATGTTATTCGATTACTTTTTTTGGATACCAATTGCCGTGAGTTCCGTCTGTAGGATAATTGTATGTTCCTTTCCACGAAACAGCTCTGCGTAGTTTTCCTTTATCATACATTTTTTTGTATTCTTGCTTTGATACAATCCCCTCCGTAACGAAAAACAATCCGGGTTTTTTCTGAATAGCGATTAATTCCTCGTTAAATATTCCCCTAATAATTTCTTCAACAGATTCAATTTGTCCAACTAATGTTTGTCTTTCCGATGGTGTTCGCCAGCGCATATGACGATCAGCAGGACCAAAACGAATTGTTATTTCTTCGGGCACGTCTTCTTGAGATGATATTTCAATTGGGAACACTCCCGGGACGAGAGAAGGAATTTCAATCGTTACAAATGGTCCCACACCAAAAGATTCCACCTTTGAATACTTATCCCATTCAGGATGTCTTCCGGTTATTTCAAAATAGAAATCTTTTGAGAATTGAGTTACCTGGTCGAGTTCATTATCAGATAGCTGTCTTTGCTGGTTATCAAAGGCTGCATTGCAGTAGGGACAAATTTTATCTTCTGGTTTAACCTCTTTTCCGCAGTCGGAACAATAAAACTCCTCACTTGACTTCGGATTATTATTATCCATTTCGACCCCCATAACTTTAAAGAAATTTTTCATCCCAAATATGCAGATAAAATATTATTTCTTGTAACGACGAACTTGCGAACAACAACTTAGATTGTTATTGTATTTTAATTCTGATGGGTAATGTCATTCCAGCTAAGTCCTGAAAGGACGAGTCCGTAATCAACGATCAGATCCCCGACGCCTCCCGACAATGTCGGAACTTACGGGAATTACACTATCCCTAATAAGTAAAGTACAATTTCACAAAACCTGGTTCAACCTGAAGTTAAGCCTTACAGTCGTTCCCGGCTCAAACACTCTGCTGCCGGATGCAAACGGATCTCTTAAATATGAAAGATGCTGGTAGTAAAGTGCATTAGTTATATTTTCGACTTCCAGAGAAATTAGAAATGCACTTGCATTATACACAGCACCGATATCAATCCTGTTCCAGGCGGGCGTTGTTGATTCTTTCAACAACTCATCAACTCTCAATTGTGCATCGTTGTAAGTGTGCTTCAGGTAAACGAAAGTGTTGTAAAACGATGGAGATGTAAGACTGGTTGAAACACTCAGTGGCTGAATTTCAGACAGAGGCGATTCGTTAGTTGTGTTTTGCGCATAAGTGTATGATGCATTCATCTTGATAAACTTCCATTCAAAGCCAAAGTTGAGTCCCAGGAAGTACGCGTTCACATTTTGGTAGGTGGTGTACGGTTTCATGCCGACAGATGTATTTGTAAGATTTACATAATTCCACGCTTGAGTAGCAAATAATTCAAGCCGTATTCGCTGGTAATTCAAAGAACCACGCACTGTTCCTCTCATCGGCTGATTGAGTGTTGGATTGCCAGACCAGTTTGGATTTGTCATCGGTCTCTGAATAGCTATAAACAAATATTCTGTCTCCGGCGCTTCAGATGCAGCTTCGATAATTGCACCGGTTCCCCAATCTTCACTTAAAGATGTTGAGTAGTTGGCACTCAAACCAAAAACAGGAAACCATCTGCTGCCTTCAGCATCGGGATATAATGATTTATAAAAATCTATTCGTTCTTTTTCGCCGACACTTTGATATGAAACTCCGGCTTTTCCGGAAAGAGTGAATTTGTCAAAGTTCAATGATTTGTTCATAGCACCATAAAAACTATTTACGTCAGGCATCATAT
>JALONF010000350.1 GCA_025455085.1 Ignavibacteriaceae bacterium | reverse complement strand
TCGCTCACTCTTTCTTTAATCCGGAGTAAAGTTAAATGTCCTTTAAATTTTCTTTTTTCTACTTCTATGTCATACTTCTTTAGTCTATCATTCAACTGATCAACGAGTGAAATAATAGATTCATCAGTTTCTAAATTACACCAGAGGATTCTTGCATCATTATCCCTGAAGAAAAAACCAAACTTTGAAATCGTACAATTAAAAGAAGAATAATTTTTAACAAAATCAAGCTCGTCTGTTATTTGCTGAAGAAACTCTTCCTTAACTTCACCAATAAATTTTAATGTAAGATGAACTTTTTCTTTTGCTTCCCATCTGTAATGCAATGGATTTTCAGCAAGAGCGTAACAATAATTAAAAATTTCTTTCCTTATCTCATCAGGAATTTTTAGTGCAACAAATAACCTAATCATCCGGAGAAATTCCGAGAAGCTGTCTTCTTAGAAAATCCAAAGCAGCTTGTGCAGTTCGCTGCTTATTCAGCATTCGATCATCTCCAAAATTAAACTTTCGTGCAGTACAAACTTTATCATCACAGTAGCCAATATAAACAAGTCCGATAGGTTTATCTGCTGTTGCCCCGGTTGGGCCCATTATCCCCGTTGTAGCTAAGCCAATATCTGCACCGCTTGTCGATTTAACTCCTTCGGCCATCTGCATCGCAACTTCCATACTTACAGCACCGTGCTCTGCAAGTGTATCTTCATCAACCTTAAGAATTTCAACTTTTGCAGCGTTGCTGTAACAGATAACTCCACGTTCAAAGTACCTACTGCTTCCGCTAACATTAGTAAGCATATTTCCAACAAGTCCTCCGGTGCAAGATTCAGCAGTTGCAATTTTAAGTTCTCTTTCCAGAAGAAGTCTGCCAACAACGGCCTCAAGCTGTTCATCGCCAATACCAAAAATAAATCTTCCGACTTTACTTCTGATTCTCTGTTCAACTTCCATTAATTTATTATTCAAATCTTTTTCATCTTCACCTTCAAAAGACAAACGAAGTTTTACGCCAAACTGATTTGGCAGAAAAGCTAATTTGACACCCTGCAATAATTCATCAAGGTTTCCTAATCTTTCGTATAAAGTTGATTCTGGGATGCCTGTAGTTTGGAGCATCTTTTTCTTAAGAATCTTTTGTCCGGGACCATTTATCTCTTTTAATTTTGGAATGACCGTTGACACCATCATTGCTTCCATTTCATAAGGAACACCAGGCATCACGACATAAATCTTATCATCTTTTTCTATCCATAAACCAGGAGCAGTGCCAAGCTGATTCCTGATAACCTCAGCAATTTTCGGAACTTTTGCCTGATCAATATTTACATTGGTAACCTTTCGTTTTCTTTTTTCGAAAAGCGTTTTGATATCTTCAAGAACTTCTGAGTTTTCAATCAATTCTGTTTTAAAGAAATCTACAATTGATTTGCGAGTGACATCATCATGCGTTGGTCCCAATCCTCCCGTTAATACAATCAAATTCACAACTTCAGAAGCATATTTTAATTCATTCAGGATGATTGAATTGTCATCTCCAACAACTGAGGTTTTAATTACCGGTATGCTTATGTCAAAAAGTTGAGCCCCGATGTATGCAGCGTTTGTGTTGAGAGTATTTCCCAAGAGGATTTCATCGCCAATCGTAATGATGTATGCTTTCATTTGAATCAAATAATGTGGTTAAAAAGTACCGAACAAATATACTACAAGAAGCATAATTATAAGAGTATAAATGCCTGATATCACATCATCAATCATAATGCCCAGCCCACCTTTAAGTCGCTCCAGATTTCTTGCAGGAGGCGGTTTAATAATGTCAAGAATTCTCCAGAGAACAAAAGCTATTGCGACAATTGCAAATGTTTTTGGTAATCCGACAAGCGAGATCCACATTCCCACAACTTCATCAATTGTACACTGAGCAGGATCTTTTCCATATTCAGCTTCGAACTTAGTTCCTACATAAATTCCATAAACCATAAAAATCACTATCGAAGGGATGATAACAAACAATTGTTCAAAGCCAGGTATTAAATAAATGATTAATGCAGCAAGACTTCCAACCGTACCAGAAATGAAAGGCGAATAGCCCGTGTAAAAACCTGAGCCAATAAATTTTTCGAAAGAATTAATTTTCAATTTTTGACATCTTTAAAATGATTTGCCAGTTTCTTTTTATATAAAGAATACCTGAGTGAAATGTTATTGTAGTTATCAGCAGTGCAATAAAAAATATCAGCTTCTCATTAAGCATTTCTGAAATCAGTTCACCATTAATTGAATTAATTTCAGGAGTAAATTGAGCTACATAAAGAATCAACAAATAATAAAGAAAAGTCATCTGCAGCATGGTTTTCCACTTTGCATAATAACTTGTAGTGAATGCATAGCTTTTCATATCAGCAAATACTCTCAGAAGAGTAATGATAACATCCCTTCCAACAATTATAATAACCATCCACCAAGGAATTAAATCAACGACAGCAAATCCTATAAATGCTGTTGAAGTTAAAATTTTATCTGCAAGCGGATCCCAGAACTTTCCCCAGCTTGTTATATAGTTGAATTTTCTTGCAAGCCATCCGTCGTACCAATCAGAAAGTGCAGCTACAATATAAATTGCTACCGAAACCTGCTTCATCCAGATTACATCCGAAAGGAAAAAAAATAGGAATACCGGAGAAAGTATTATTCTTAAAACAGTAAGTTGATTTGGAAGCGTCATTTAATAATAAGATCCCGGTTACGAAGAAATACAAGACTAATTTCAATAATTAGCTGTAATTCTAATAAAAAAACTCTTAGGAATAAAATTAAACTAAGCTATCCCCTGTTAGTTTTTTGTATATGTCGAGGTACTTTTCGCTTGTTTTTCTAATAATATCATCGGGCAGCGGTGGAGGAGGTGGCTGCATATTAAATTT
>JALONF010000349.1 GCA_025455085.1 Ignavibacteriaceae bacterium | reverse complement strand
CCATAGTATCCAACGGAATAATATTAACGTCGTACAAACCTTGTAACAGTCCCATTAATTTAAAGTGCCCCTGTAGATCAGTATATGTTGTTATTGTATCTGTTCCGTAAGTTGTCCAGATAGTCGGTTGAGCTTCTAAAGGCAAAACTTGTCCTGAGATACTTCCGGATATGACAACAGGCGTGACTTTAATAGTGGGCTTAAGTTTATATTTACCATTGCCTGTTATAACAATTGATTTCTCAACATTAAAATCAAGTAAAAGTTCATATAACTTACCCGGTTCTATTGTAAACTGATGAATCAATTTTAATCCTGATTGTGAACCGCTTGGAACTTCAAGTTCATGTTTTATTCCCTGGTCAATAACATAACTTCCGTCACCAATAAATAACCTGATTTGTGTGTATTGACCCGCAGGTAATGAACTATCTCCTAATACTGCTGAAGCACCATTTGTTAGCTGAAGTAAATCAAAATATCTGGTGGAGTCATTAATGACAAACCAACCGCTCGTTGAATCGCTTCCCGCCCGATGCACTTCAACTCTTGTTACACAAATGATTACCGAATCCAGTGCAGCAGGTGAATCAATCAAATGGATTTTCAGACGACCATTTTGGTCAACCGGGTCCACATTTGTCGTTTGGTCACTACAACCAAGGTAGATAAAAATACTCAACATCATCAAAAAGACTATCTTTTTCATATAAATCCTATAATTTGTTTAGTAAACAGTTAAATATTACAATTTAAAGGCCAAAATAAAATTCAATAATGCAGTGAAATTAATTCACACTTTGTAATCTTATTTCGAATTGATACATTTTAAATGTTCCAAAAAAACACTTTAAATGGAGTTGCTATGAGACAAATAATTTATTCAATTGTTATTACAGTTGTCACCGTTTTCCTTTTTCAGACTTGCAGTTCAGTTCCGTTAACTGGAAGATCTCAGCTTAATATGATACCAAGCAGTGAAATGCTGTCGATGAGCTTTCAGCAGTATGATCAATTCTTAAAAGAGAGTCAGCTTAGTACTAACCAGGCTGAAGTGGATATGGTTAAGCGAGTTGGTACAAATATCCAAGAAGCAGTTGAAAAATACATGTCTGACCATGCTTTAACATCAAGATTAAGAGGCTATGAATGGGACTTTAATCTTGTTGAAGATGACCAGGTAAACGCCTGGTGCATGCCGGGTGGAAAAGTAGTTGTTTACACAGGAATACTTCCTGTTACACAGGACGAAATTGGTTTGGCAGTTGTAATGGGCCACGAAATTGCTCACGCAATAGCTGAACATGGAAACGAAAGAATGAGTCAGCAGCTATTGCAGCAGGTTGGTGCTGTTGGTCTAATGGTTGCAATGCAAGATGAACCAGCTGAAACGCAGGCATTATGGCTTTCAGTTTATGGAGTTGGAACCACTGTAGGCATTATGCTGCCATACAGTAGAACACACGAAACTGAAGCTGATCATCTCGGACTAATATTTATGGCTATGGCTGGTTATGATCCACATGCTGCACCTGAATTCTGGAAACGAATGGCTGCTGGTAAACAAGGAGGATCGCCACCAGAATTTTTAAGCACTCACCCTTCTGACCAAACAAGAATTGAAGATATTACTTCCTGGATTCCTGAAGCTATGAAGTATTATGAGAAGAAATAACAATTGATTTAGTTTTAGCGATGAATGCAACCGTGCTCATCCCAGCTGTTTATTGTTAATTCATCTGCAGTAAATTGCTTTAAAGTTTTTATGAACCCTATCGTTGCTCTAACATATTGCTCTCGAATAAGATACATCTTTTCTTACTGTATGAACTTCCTTAAAATAAATAATGTTTTTCCAATTGTTCAGAAAATTATTACGTTTGATATGTTAATCGTCTGAAATTTATTTTTCAGAGTATTTGACCGCATTATTTCAGGGTGAGATAAAATGTCTACCACAAAAGAAGACCCCGACGAACCTTTTAAGGGTGAGCACCAGACTAACCAAAAGATTTTTCCAAACGTAAAAACATCTTGTCATCAGACCGGTTTTCAAGCACCAAAAACTTCAAACCAATATTTTAACAATGAAACTATTCTAACTAATAATTCCAAAACAAACCAAGGGAGTGTAAAATGAAAAAGTTGTTATTCGTTTTCGTTCTGTTTGTAATAATTTGCTCAATACAAAACACACAGGCACAAATTTTTGACAAAATTAAAAAAGAGACTGAAAAAACAATAAAAAAAGAAACACAAAAACCTCCAGAAGTTAAAAAAGAAGACCAAAAACCTGAAGAGGTGAAAACCAACGACGAAACGAAAAATTCAGATGTTACTAATAAAACAGATGAAGAAAAGACTTCACAAAAGCCCCAGGAAGATCCAAAATTTTCAAGCTCAACTCAATATGATTTCGTACCTGGAGACAGAATAATACTATTTGATGACTTCAGTCAGGATGCGGTTGGAGATTTCCCTGCTTTGTGGACGACAAATGCACCGGGAGAAATTAATACTATAAATATTGCTCCGGGAAACTGGTTTAATCTAAACAGTACTGACGGAAATTATTTTCTGTTAAAGAATATAGAATTCCCAAAGAACTTTATAATTGAGTTTGATATAGTCCCGAAAAAAGCTGGAGGACGAATTGCTGCCGGTCTTTTACTTTACGGTGAAGATAAGTATAAAGAAATGGATAATGATCCGAACCCCGGGCTTGGCGGTATTATGCTTTCAATTGAAAAAGAAAACTGGAATACTTGGGGATATAAAAAAGGAGAAAAGGATAAGATAACCGGCAAATCTAATGTTAAACCGGTTGTTGCTGAAAAAGTAAATCATGTTATTGTTTGGGTTCAGGGAAGAAGACTAAGAGTTTATCATGAGGGAGCCAAAGTTCTTGATATGCCCACAAATATTTACGATGGTGT
>JALONF010000050.1 GCA_025455085.1 Ignavibacteriaceae bacterium | reverse complement strand
ACATCGCCTGTTCCGTACTGATTTAGCAAATTGACCTTAGCTAAATAATGTGCTTCCGAAATAACTTGAGAAGAGTCAAGCAGCAATTGTTCATAAAAGAGTTGCGGATAATTAACCGAAGTAGAGACATATCCCCAGCTTGAATTTCCAAGGTAAGCAATTGCCTGACCATCGCTTGATGCAGAAAGAAATAATTCACCGAAGGCATCAACGTCAGGCTCGGCAAATTTTCCTGTTGAACATCCAAAGTCGGAAATCAACGAAAGACGATCACTAAAAGCAGGTTTCAAATCAACAACTTCGGTAATTCCATTATCCCAGGTTTCCGTTCCGCTGTGACCGATATATGATATAAAAAGTCCGCTGCTGTCAATTGCATTATCAATCTGTTCACGTGTGTATGGACCGAAGTTAGTTGGCGGATCAATCGTTTTGTAAAAGTGGATTCCCTCTCCACCAACAGGCGCAGGCTTTACAAAATTATTCAGCACCGAACTATTTGCAGATTTCAGCAATTCAAGCTGACTCGGATTGTTTGCATCCCCACCGCTAAAGAAAAGATATCGTTTGTTGAAATCGTCAAATCTTCTGTTCAAATAAATCTGGTGTTTGTTTAAATAAAACTGGACTTCAGGATTAGTAGCTGCTGGAATTCTTCCGACAAACATCTGAGGAATATTAACGTTTGAAGAATCCCACATTGTAAACCAAACATCACTCACAGGATTACCGTAGGATGGGACTAAATTTTTTCTTAAAACTGTTGGAGGAGGAGTAATTTTATTCTTATAATCATAGTTTGCTTCGCCCAGTAATAGTAAATATGAAGGCGACGGTGCAATCCAGTTCTGATTTGCATAATAGAGAAAATCTTTGATCGCTTCAGGTTTAGCGTAACCAAAAGAAAATTCATCGTATATATCATCAACATAAAATAATTCATTTCTTGTATCATAGTTATTATTGATGAAATTAATGTACTGCTCAGCGGATGTTTGAAGAACTCTGTTTGTAATTGCAACATAATCTGCACCACGATTTGAATCACGCAGATTCACAAAAAACTTTTTCTTCTGTAAGATTGGAGATTTAGTTAGACTCTGCTTGATAATGATATATTCATCATTTGATGTGACAGTATCTGTAAACGTTAAAACAGAGTTCGTAATGTTGAATGATGTAATTTTTTTATATGATGGTTTTATTTTATAAACGATCATGTTTGCTGTTTGCTCAGTAACATTATAAACTTTAATAACTCTCTCTGCAATAGAAGTGTTTTCATCAATACGAATCAACAATGAATCATTCATCGCAACATTGTATCGCTGGTATTCAATATCAACCCAATCGATCAATGCCTGATGCCCTCGCAAAGAATCATTCTGCATTCCGAAGATCCGGACAGTATTATTGCCAGAGACTAATTGATTTGAATTGTAATCGCCAGGAAAGTTTACTGTTTGTTTGAAACTGAATACAATTGTATCCAAAGGCGAAGCAGAGTTTAAACCTAATCCAAATCGGTGATTGTTTGTAAAAAGTTGATCAGTTGCATTACTAATCATTCGGGCAACTACATTAACAAAAGTATTAGCTACAAAATCATTTGCATTGAAATTAAAATCGATGCTGCCGCCGTTACCAAGAAAATGCCAGGTCCAGACTTTATTCTCCTGCCAGTTTGGCAGCTGAACCCTCGGCGAAACGGCATCATAATACCAAAGTCTTGCGTCCTCTTCCTGATGAATGAAAACTTTATGTGTGAATAGAGTATCTGTTAAACCAGGTGTTATCGAATTCTGTAGAACAACTCTCTTCCCTTCCGTTCCATCCCAGCTTAACCATACAATTGATGTATCAGAGTAACGGTCAAAATAATTTATGTAGTCTTCTCCTTCTGAAACAATATCTCTGTAATCTTCAGAACCATAATTTCTTTCAGACCAAAATTCTATGTAATCCCCGGAATCAAATGAAAGATCACTCTCACCAAAAACATAAATTGGGATTTCTTTCCCATTTGAAAAAACCTTTAGTGTTCTCGGATTTAGACTCTGTGGATTGATCCCATATGCAATAACATTATTATAATCTATTCGATAAATTCCATCATTCGGTATTTGAAGCTTGACATATTCGCGGGAGTAATCAATCCAGCTGCCTAGAGAATCAGCCGGATAAGAATTTACTCTATCAGCACGGAATTGTGAAGCCTGCTTAAAGTTCAAAATAATTTTAGTGAGAACTTTGTCAAATTCGGCTGTAACTTTTTGAGCGGGTGTGTATGAACTTAATTCATCAAAATCAATTTTAATTTCAGCAGAAAGTAATTCCCTTATTTCTTTTTTCTTCCAATTGTAAGTATGAGTATTTACTTTGATAACAGCACAGTAATAATCTCTCAGCCAGGTGTAGCCAATAATTTCAATTTCATTTGCCGGGTATTGATCTGTAACATAATTCGATAAATTCTGTTTTGATGCCTGATAAATTAAAATAGAATCTGCCGAAAGCGTCACATCAGGATTGAGTGCAATCTCAGCGTTTGTAATCAGACTATATTTTTGACCAATTAGTTGAACTTTAATTTTCGACAAAGGCGGAATAGCAACAAAATAATTTTTTGAAGGAAGAATCGGAGAACCGGATGATCCCTCATCAATTGAATTATAAAATTCTATGAGAGTTCTGTTTTGTGCAAACTTTGAAGAATAGGGTGATGGTTTAAAGTCGATTTCAATATCAAGTCCATTCTCTCTTTCAAATACTTTGCAAGTTTCATTCTGACCGAAAGAGATAAACGGAAAAATTATGGCAAATAGAATTGTATTGAAAAATTTCATTTATAGCTTTTAATAATTAAATGAAAATATATCAGCAGCTAACCAGTAAAACAAGATTCAATCAAGTGACTTTCGAACCTGATTTCAATTTAATGACTCTGAAAATAAATTCGGGTATCCCGATCAGGTATCTCCGCCAAAGCCGTTTAGGTTCAGTCAGCAATCTGAACATCCATTCAAGTCCAATCTTCTGAATAAAAACCGGAGCTCTTTTAGTTGTGCCGAAATAATATTCAAAAAATATCCCGACACAAATTATAACTTTATTCTTCAAAGACTTTGATAATTTTTCAGCAAATATTTCCTGCTTTGGGACGCCCATTCCAACGAATATTATATTGGCATTAATACTATTCAATTGGGTTATAATACTTTCAACCTCGGGTTCTTCAAAGAAACCATTTTTGTAATTGAGCAGATTAATTCCCCGCTTCTTCGCTTCCTTTGAAACAAAAGTTTCTTCAAAACTTCCACCAATAATAACAACTGGAATGTTTTTAGCTATTACCTGTTTTAGAATACTTTCATTTATGGCTGTAGATTCGAGACGTTTTGGATCAGAGTGGTTGAGAAACTTTGCTGCAAAATATACTCCAAGATCAGCCTGGTAAGCATTAAATTTCTGCTCGATTAGATTTCTGTACGCATCATCTTCATAATAAATATTGAAACAATGCTGATTGAAATAAGTAAGCAGCAGAGATTTATTTTGCTTTACCGAATCAAATACTTTTTCTGTGACTGCCTCGGGAGAGGACAAAAGTTTCCTGAAAATCATTAACCAGTTATCAGTGAATTATAAATTTTTTCTACTTCGCTAAAATAGCTATTATAATCACAAAGACGAGACACTTTATCGTGAAGATTTTTACCCATACTTTTACCGATTTCTGGGTTAGTTAACAGGTAAGATATTTTCTCAGCAAGTTGTTCAGGATTATCAGGATTGACAAGCAAGCCGTTAACACCATCCTCAATAAACTCTGCAATGCCTCCCGTGTTTCCACCTATGAATGGTTTTTTATGAATGCCGGCTTCCAACATCGTATAGCCTAATGGTTCCTCTCTGCTTGGTAAAACAACAAGGTCAGATATAAAATAGAAGTTTTGAATATTTTTTTGAGGAGGTAGGTAAATAGCTCTTTCACTATTCAAGAATGATTCGTAAACGTTTTTGTTTCCCTCAATTTGACCTACTGCAACCAGAATAGCATTTATATTTTTTTTTCTAATTAATTCAAATGCTTTGAGGAGTTTATCAAATCCTTTATCGGGGCATATTCTTCCGACAAACAGGATAATTTTATTTTCATCGGTTATCTTTTTTTCAGTTCTGAATAAATTGAGTAAGGATTCATCTTTCTCTTGTAATTTTTCAACAGGATTATAGAGAGTCAATATTCTTTCAGCAGAAACTTTAAAGTCGTTAACTAAATAATTGTTAATCGAGTAGCTTACAGCAATTACTTTATCTGAATTAAATCCCCACCCCTTAAAATTTTTCACAAAACTGTGAGCAGAAGTTACAGTTCGTACGTTTAGTTCACGGGAAATTTTAACAGCAGCGCTTTCAGGAAATCTGTGGTGGGTATGAATAAGAGAAATATCATTTTCTTTCACAAACTCTTTCAATGAATTATAAAAATTTTTTTTGTAAAAGATATTTTTATATCCGGTGGTAAATCTGTAAATCTGAATATTCACTCTTGATAGTTCCTGCAACCTATCAAGTGAGTCTCCACCGTTAGTAATAAAATGGACCTGGTAATCCTCTGTATTGCTAAAATATTTTAAATATAAAAAAGTAAGTTTACTTCTTCCACAAGAGTAATTGAAATCAGGTGTGATGTGCAAAATGTTCTTCATTTCGTCATTAGATTTGAATATACTTTTTCAATTTGCTGAATAAATTTCCTCTCGGTGTAGTTAGACTCAATTGCTGCTCCGCCATTTTTACCTAATGTTTTTCTAAACTGTTCAGCTTCCAATATTTGTACTAGTTTGTCTTCAGCTTCCTTCAAATTTCCAGACTCGTAAATCAGTCCGCATTTATTTTCTTCAAGAATCTCTTTAAACCCACCGACATCGGGCGCAACAACAGGCACTTCATTCGCCATTGCTTCCCACATTGTTAAAGGCATTCCTTCCCAATCGGAAGTGAAAAGCATTAAGTCAAAATATTTGTAAAGACACTCAACGTTTTCTACATAACCATAAATATCAACTGAGTAGTTTAATTTGTGTTGTTGCACTAGCTGATTCAATTCATCCTTCAGACTGCCGTCTCCGAAAACAATAAGATGAACTTTTATTTTACTGGTAACTAATCTTTTAATTAACATCACTGCTCGATCAAATCGCTTGTCGATTTCAAGTCTTCCAACAAGAGCAATTATTCTTTTATTTTTTTTTAATTCTTCGATTCTTTGTGCAATGCTTGCATTCAGTCCAGAGAAATTCTGTCTGGGTGAATACCCATTGTAATAGACAATCGGTTCAGGAAATAATGCTGTCTCTTCCATAAGGAATTGCTTACTCATTTTTGAGGGAACAAGCACGGCATCAATTCTGCCAAATAAATTAATTATATAATGAATTACTGAATAAATGCTTCTCTCAATAAAGTTATAATAAGGATTATTTTTCAGAAATATTCCGTGATAGTTAAATATAAATTTCTTTTTAGTGAATATGTTGATGAGACCAGCAATAGCATACGGTTTAATCAGATGAGTGTGAATTATATCTATTTGATCAGATTTTAAAACGCTATGTATATCTAGGAAAGCCTTTAATGAAAACTTTTTCTTCAAAGATTCAGATACAAATACTTTTACTCCAAGTTCTTCAATTTCTCTTTCAACTTTTTCACCTCCCTGAAATATCAGAATATGCTCAAACTTATTTCGATCATAATTTCTAAAGATAGATTTTAGATGAGAATAAACTCCATCCGATTTACCTGTAATGAGATTTACGATATGACATACCTTAATCATAAAATTGATTTATATGCTGCGATATATTCCTCAGCAATTTTTTCCCAATTGAATATCCCTGAAGTTTTTTTTGCGCTTGCAGATATCATACTCAAATCGTATTTGCCTGCAGCGATTTGATTTAATAATTCAGCAAGTTCAACCTTCGAATTACTATCATACACAAAACCATTCACACTTGGTTCAATAAAATCTTTAATACCAACATTATCACTAACCAAAGGAATGAGTCCAAGCGCCATACATTCAACAACGAAAATGGAAAAAGAATCAAAATTAGCAGATTTAATAACGAAATGTTTACCCTTTAAAAAAGATATAAGTTCATTATGGCTCATTGGTGCCTGAAAAATCATTTTAATTTTTGCTAAATGATTAATATTTACTTGTTCGCCAATAATGAATAACTCTATTTCATAATTAACTTTTTCTAAGAGATGTATAAGAGCTTTTAGTCCGCGATTAATTATCTTATCGAACCCGTTAAAAAATACAAGCTTTATACTTTTTTCAATAGATGGAAATTGTCCCTCATTCTGCGAGAAATTTTTACTTACTCCATTTGGAATTATCTTGTATTTATTTTCTAACAATAAATACTTTTTCTGGAATTGATTCAGTAAAAGAGCAGATGGGAAAATCAGCAAATCAGATTTTTTAACGAGAAGTTTTTCAACAAGAATATCTAGGAAGTATCTTTTGTAAAAATAATTTTCCCGGGCAATTTCATTTTTGGTCAGACCATGAAAGTTTGTAACGATCTTACAGGACAAAAAAATCTTTAATGGAATAACTGATAGTATAAATCTCTGGAGATTTACTATGTGCAGAAGATCAAATTTTTCTTTTAACAAAAAAAATATCAGCGGAAAGATACCAAACCTTATTACGTTATCATTTAAAATCTCTTTCCCGAATATTTTTTTTATGATTGTGCTATTTCTATAGCTGCTAAAAAAATATTCGATGAATATTACTTTTTCGTAATTACTTTTTAATTCACAATAAAGTTCTCGCCCAACTCTTTCGGGTCCTGATAGTATTTCTCCTTCCCCAAATCTTCCAACTAATGCAATTTTCACTCGTGTAATTTAAAAGCTTAATTATTTGAAAGGATTTTTGTAATAATGCATATCGTTTACTTCTTCACCAGCCAATTTTCCGGATTTTGTTTGTCTCTGCCTTTCCATATCTCGAAATGCAAAACATATCCATCAACACCTTCATCAACCAGAGCAAGGACAGAACCTGACTTAACTTTATCCCCTTCTGATACAAAAATCTCAGAGACATGACTATAAACAGTCCTGTAATTATTTTTATGTGAAATTATAATTACATTTCCATAACCTGGAAGCCAATCAATTGCAGCGATAACACCTTCACCAACGCTGCGTACGTTTTTATCTTTATCAGCTTTAATGTCAACACCATAATTTAATGTTACAGTGTTTAGTGATTTATGTTTGTTCTCTCCAAACTTCCGAATGATTTTACCTTTATGTAATGGCCAGATCATTTTTCCCTTCAGGTCAGCGAACGAAGCAAAAAGAGACGTATTCAAATCAACGTCATAGCTGACATTTTCATCTCTTATCTTATTCTTTTCACTTGAAATATTATCGGTAGAGACCAATTGGTCTTTATTGGCTGCAGCTTCTTTTTCAATTAGCTGAGCAATAAGCTGCTCTGTTTTTTTTTGAGCTTCTTTTTTAGCAGTAAGCATTTTCTTTAATTCGTTTTTGTTTTTCTTAATCGAATTAAGCGCTGCTTTTCTTTCATTTATCTTTTGAGTCAGTACTTTCTTCTCATCATCTCTGGATTTAGCAAGCAATAATTTTTCATTTCTTTCTTTCTTCAACAAAGCTTTTGAATCATCTAACTCACTCTTTTTATCCATAAGCTTGATTAAATCCTTTTCACGCTGCTTTGCAAATGCCTGAAGATAATATGTTCGCATCACGGCTTGCTGCAGAGTTGAGGCATCAAATAGACTTTCAAGTTCATTATACTGTCCCTTTTTATAAATAGCCGTAACATACCTGGCATAATTATCCTGTAATATTTTTATTTCAGATTCTGTCTTAATTATTTTTATTTCAACAATTCTTACTTCACTTTCCTTCTTGTTGATCTCAGTGCGCAGTTCACCGAGTACTTTGTTTATGAGAAAGTTTTGTTTATTCAGATTCTCAACGGCTTCAAATGATTTTTTTTCAGCAGCGGATTTGGAAACTAATTCCTTTTCAAGATTCTTAATTTCTGTTTTGATTGACGAGAGTTCCGATTCTTTCTGGCTGATATTATCGGATTGAGCGAAGACTTCAATGATGAAGAAGAAGATTAGGATTAAATATTTAAGTTCGATCACCATTCTATAATTTCGGCATCGCCAGGTAATTCAAATTTTACTCTAACACCTTTAGAATTCGCAAAAATATTTTTGTACTTGATTGTTACTTTTTGATTTTGCACCTTGTTCGTGATTTCAATATTAAATGGAATAGCGACATTCTCAATCAGCTCAAATTTAGAATATTTACCCTCTAAATTAATTTGCTCATCATCAGATTTCAGATTGTAATTCGTAATACCAAGTTGACGAATATCAACTTTATAAACTGATGTTAATTCATTTTCCCGATCAACATAAGTAAGAACATACTGTTCTCCCTCAACAGAATAGCTGCTGGGCTGTTTGTATAGGTTTGGCGTTAAATTAACTGAGCCAATAAAAGCATCAAGTAAATCTGTGAATGAAAGGTTAATTTTAAAAATATTTTTTAGTATGTCATCATTTACTCCACCACGGTAGGCAGTATTTTGCAGAGCATCATAAAAAACGTAACTATCTTTTGTTACAAGCGCCTGAGCTAATTCAATTCCGAAAGGACCTAGTAAGGAAAAGTAGATTGAGTCTGGTTTCTGCATTAATATTTGAAAGTTTGCGCTGTTATTAAACTGCTCCGATTCAATTTCAAAAACGCCAATACCTTCAAAGTTTTTAATTTTTCTTCTGTTAGCTTCAAGCTTGTTAATTAATCTCTCGGAAGGTAGCAACTCTATATCCTCAACCGGCTTGGATGGAACACATCCATCAATTAAAAAAATAAAAACAAAAATAGGAAGTAAAATTCGACTCAAGATTTTCAAATTGCACCTGTTGAAACTTTATTTATTAATGTCTCATTGGATGAATCTAGTTCGAGGGCTTTTTTCCATAAGTCCAATGCTTCTTCTTTTTTCCCTTGCATAAACATTACATCCCCAAGATGTTCCAACAAAACAGCATTGTTTTCGCCATCAACATCAATAGCTTTTTTAATGTAGTAATATGCTTTATCGTATTCCCCAAGTTTAAAGAAAATCCAGCCGTAGGTATCCAGATAAGAAGAGTTTGAAGAATCTGCAGCCATTGCAATTTCTATCATTTCCAGTGCACGTTCAATTTCCAGATCTCTTTCGGAAAGTGAGTAAGCATAATTATTATTTATCAATGCATTCTGCGGATCAATCTGAAGAGCAAGCTCATACAGACTGTCACTCTCAGCCATCATTTTAAGATTATTATAAATTAATCCAAGCTGACCCAGAACATTAACATTGCCAGGATCAATTTGAAGCGCACGATTAAGATATTCTATAGCCTCATCATTTTCCTGAAGTTGACTTAGCGTAAAGCCATATGCTGATAATGAGTTAACATCAGAAGGGTTTAATTCGACTGCTCTTTTCAAATAATCTTTAGACTCCAGAGTTTTATTCTGCTGTGCAAGTGATAACCCTAGTATGAGGTTAACAGCGAAATCATTTGGGAACAGTTCGATAGCTTCTCTCATAATTGTTTCTGCATCTTCATACCGACGATTGTCAAAATATAATCCGCCCAGTCTGATCCACGATTCAACGTGCCAGCTTGCATTTTCAGTAACATATTTAAAATTTTCAATTGCAAGCGAGTCATTCCCTTCATTAAGAGCAATTGCTCCAAGATAGAGCTTTACCTGCCAATATGTTGTATCCTTATCAATCGCTTCAAAAAACTCTTTGGCAACAGGCAATGCAGTCGAATCTGAAAATGATTTAGCAAAGTATGTTGCACCAATGCCTACTTTTGTTTCCAATGGCACATCAGGTTTTTCAATTATATACTTAAACTCCTTTGAAGCTCCTTCCCAATTATTTTGAATTATAAATATCTGAGCTCTCTTTTCTCTTGCTTCAAGATCATCAGGCATTGTTTCTATCATTTCATCAAGCATGCCTAAAGCTTTCTCATTGTAACCATTCCTGACATAAAAATCTAT
>JALONF010000348.1 GCA_025455085.1 Ignavibacteriaceae bacterium | reverse complement strand
TTATCTTCGATTCTTTTTTGTAAGGCAGATAAATTAGTTCCGCTATTACAATTGAGTATGAAAAAACTTGCCAGGCCGGGCAGTTCAACAGTTGACTGTGCATATTCAAGAGTAACAAAAGCATATTGAGTAACTACCGCATTTGTTCCGCTGCATATACCGACAACTATAAGTGTATCTTCTTTAATTAATATTTCATCACCGATAATTAAATCATACTTTGCCGAAAAAGATTTATCTAGTACAATCTCATTATTCATTTGTACTTCTCTGCCATCAATTATTTTTGGCGGGCCGCCTTCAGATCCGGGTTTGTATCCGGTTAGTAAAACTGTTGCATTACGCTTTTGTATTTTGATATTAGTGAGAAGAATTAGAACCGGGGTTGAAGATTTTACAGAGGTATCCTTTTTAATAACATTTAGATACCCGGCACGAAGGAGTGAGGATCCTCTGAGAATATTTGTTGAGTTTGCCTGCAAGACCCAGATGTCTGCCTTCGTTTTTTTAATATATTCTACAGAGCCTTCTGCTACTCCGTTATAAATGCCGATAATAAACATTATTAAAATAATGCACAGTGCAATACCCAGAAGAGTTAACATTAGCCTTAGTGGCTGAGCAATTAAGATACGAAGTACATACATCTCATAACCTTTGAATTATACCTGCAAATGAGTTACGATAATTAAATTTTATCATTCTTATTTCCTCTGAACAAGTGTAAAAAGTAATATGTTGTTATCCCGGATAGAACCGCAAGTAGAATTGCCAGAACAATGCTTCCTAAAACATATTGTAGAAAATTACTTTTGATGAGTTCGTAATTAGTATTTGAAGTATTAATAAACATCACGGTATCAGTATTCAGGAATAGTCCTCCAAGCAGAAAACTCCCGAGAATAATAAATGGAGTTACAGGCGGCTGACTAAAGTTGGAAGCAGTAATCGTAATTATCTTGTTAAGTCTGAAGACAAACGAAAGTATTATTGTAAGAATAGTCTGAAATCCCCATATCGGGATAACCCCGGAAAAAACACCTACGCTTACGGCAACTGACAGCCTAAGGTTAGACTCACGGCTGCTGATTAAATACTCCTTAGTGTTCTTCAGCATTTCACGTATTTTATATTTGCGTAGCATGTTCATGGTAATACTTATTCTTTATTTAAGCAGGAATAAAAAACTTTTTCAAAATCATCCCATTTAAACCTGAAAGAAGTCTGTAAAATTTTTTGTGAGGAATAATTCAAATCGAAACCCGGGTGCCAGATCTTAAATAAGAATTTCTCTCCGAAATTATTATTTAACCAATTAAGTAAACCGGGAGCTCTGTGCAGCAGGACTGAAATTAATGCAAGCAATCGGATTTTATAATACTCATCGCCTGCTCGTTTTAATACTCGGATGTAAGTTCTAAAAGCTTCTTCAAATAATATTGGTTCGTTCAGGCAAACATTGAATACTTCACCGTTCACATTCTGAGTTTCCATTAAGTGAATGGCTGCATCTGCAACATCCTCTACATGAACAAAATTGAAACTCTTATTTTGAAACCCGCCCGCGATAAGAATCTTTGATACGGCAGCTTCTTTTAATTTCCTGCCAAAAGGAGTGTGTTCATCAGGACCAAAAATTGCAACAGGTCTCATTACTATTGTCGTGATACCTGATCTTCTGGAAATTTCAATCGCCTCTATCTCACCTTTTAATTTCGTATAGCCATACGGCTCAATCGCACGGGCTTTTACTTCTTCGGTGATAACCTTGTGGGACTTACCCAACAATCCGTAAACTGCTGTGCTGCTGCAATAAAGTGCTTTTTTAATTTTACTTTCTGCTAAGCAGTTCCAAACATTTTTTGTTCCCTCAACATTTATTTCATTTAGCTTTTCTTTTTTCTCATTCGAATCAACTCTTGCTGCAAAATGATAAATAGCATCAACTCCGGTCATCGCCTGCATAAGCGAATTTTTGTCTAATATATCAATTACTATTGTTTCAACATTCTTGTACCCGTTAAAAATATTATTCGAGCTGTGGCATCCTGCTTTTACATGAACTCCTTTCTCGCTCAGCTTTTTAACGACTTCTCTTCCAACAAATCCAGCGGCACCAGTGACCAGCACAGATCTAGTTTTCACTTTTACCGCTCTTGTTTATAATGTAATCGCCAATCGCAACGCAATCAATGTTGGTGGATAAAAAGCAGGCTATAGCATCTTTGGGGCTGCAAACTATTGGTTCATTTTTTACATTGAAGGAGGTATTTAATAGCACCGGCACGCCAGTAATCATCTTGAACTCATTTATCAAATTCCAAAATATTGAGTTAGTTCTTGAAGATACTGTTTGAATTCTTGATGTTCCATCAACATGAGTTACCGCAGGAATTTTATCATACTTATCTTTGAGTACAGGTACTGTGAACAGCATAAACGGTGAGCAATCTAATCCCGTCATATCAAAATATTCTCTTGCATCTTCTTCCAATACTGCAGGAGCGAACGGTCTGAATGATTCACGGCGCTTTACTTTTTCATTAATCTTATCTTTCATATCCGGATTCCTTGGGTCAGCCAGGATGCTTCTGTTTCCTAAAGCTCTTGGACCAAACTCCATTCTTCCTTGAAACCAACCAACTACTTTTCCATCTGCAATTAATCGGGCTATTGACTTTGTTATAGTATCAGATTTTATTGCAACGACATCATTTCTGAATTTATCTAATGTTGCCATGATATCAGATTCAGAATATTCAGTGCCAAGGTAGACATCATCCCATTTTACTTTATAACTGTCTGCTAGCCCATTCGAGTTATAGTAAGCGTATAAAGCCGCTCCGGCACTGCAGCCTTCATCCGAAGCTGCTGGTTGAATAAAGATATTTTTAAATAATCCTGAACGTGCGATTACTCCATTCATTGTACAATTTAAAGCAACGCCGCCTGCCATTGAAAGATTTGTTAGC
>JALONF010000347.1 GCA_025455085.1 Ignavibacteriaceae bacterium | reverse complement strand
TTCCAGCTTGTCAGAATCTTCGACCAAAGGGTAAACAATAAATGTCTGGTAACCTTCTTTCTTTTTTTCAATAATGAATTTGAAAATCTCAGGCAGTCTGCTTTCACCTCTAAGCACAGTTTTAATTGGTTTCCTGTTCTTTGGCATCTCATCGATTACCGAAATATCCAGGTCGCCGTATATAGTCATGGATATTGTTCGGGGAATTGGGGTAGCGCTCATTACGAGTACTTCGGGCGTTTTTCCTTTACTTTGAAGTCTTGCTCTTTGCCTTACACCAAAACGGTGCTGTTCATCAATCACAACTAATCCGAGATTCTTATAATTAACTTTCTCTTCGAACAGAGCATGGGTTCCAACGATGATATCAGCTTCCTGTAATTCAATCTCCTGAAGTCTTTTATCTCTTTCTGATTTCTTTTGACCTCCAAGAAGCAGAGAAACTTTAACTTCCCGCTCGGGATAATCTTTATAAAGTTTCTTCATCATTGCTGAAATATTTTTTGCATGTTGGTCAGCCAGGATTTCCGTTGGTGCCATTATCGCAGATTGATATCCATTATCGACAGCAATCAACATTGCAATTAATGAAACTATTGTCTTCCCACTGCCAACGTCTCCCTGCAAAAGTCGGTTCATCGGTTTTTCAGAAAGCAGATCATTCTTTATCTCACCCAAAACTTTTAGCTGTGCTATTGTAAGTTCAAATGGAAGTGTCTTTAAAAATGATTTGACAAGATTTGTTTTTATACTCATCTTATTCCCAATGAGCTTGCTTTGATAATTTAGCTTTCGAAGGGCAATAAGGAGTTCAAGATAGAACAGTTCTTCAAATTTAAATCTTATTTGTGCAGAATTTAATTTATCAGAAGATTCAGGAAAATGATAATTCCTGATGGCATCCTGAAGAGAAATCAATTTATTTTGCTTGATAATTTCATCCGGAAGAGTTTCTTCAACTTTATCAACATAATTCTCGACAGCAAAGCTGATGATTCTTCTTAAACTTAAGTCACCGATGTTACCTGATTTAAGTTCCTTGGGTATTCGATAGAAAGGAATGATCTTTCCAGTATGAAGAAAGCTTTTCTCTTCTTCACTTATTCTGTCAAAGTCGGGATGAATAAACTGTAATGCACCATATTTTGATTTATCCGGTTTGGATGAAATGGCAAAAACATCCCCTTCATTAAAAACCGAATAAAAATATTTTGTTCCTCGGAACCATACACCTTCAAAAAATCCTGTCTCATCCCTGAACTGAACTTTAAGTATTTCTTTTTTTCCGAAACGCTTTTTCTCTTTCTCAAAAACTTTTCCAATTACAGTAAGTTCTCCATCGTATCCATTCATCAGATAACCGTAAGCTTTAGCAGCACTCAGTACGGTTGTACGATCAAGATGACGGGAGGGGAAGTAATACAGTAAGTCACGGATTGACTTAAGACCAATTTGGGAGAATGACTCTGCTCTTTTGGGGCCAACTGACTTTAGGTATTGAACAGATTCATCAAGTGTGTTCTTTGAAACGGATTTCATCAACAGAAAAATAATCTAACGGTAAGCTAAACTCAAAAAATCAATTTAAGTCTTTCTGAAAAATTATATTTAATTTTAGAAAGAAAAACAGGAAGGAAATAAAATTTGGATTGGGAAAAGCTTTTAACTGATTCACGTCTTGGCGAGAGACGCGCGGTAAAGCAGAAATTATCTGATGGAAGGAGTGAATTCCAGAAAGATTTTGACAGGATAGTTTTTTCTCCGGCATTCAGGAGGCTGCAGGATAAAACTCAGGTGTTTCCATTACCGGAAAGTGATTTTGTTCATACACGGTTGACTCATAGCCTGGAAGTCTCCTGTGTTGGCAGATCACTTGGTAATCTTGTTGGTGAAACTGTAGTAAAAAGAAATCCTATCTTGAATAAAAGGTTTACGAAATTTCATTTTGGTGAAATAGTTGCTGCTGCCTGTCTTGCTCACGATATTGGCAATCCTCCGTTTGGTCATTCCGGTGAAGATGCAATCGCGGAATATTTCCGAAGTGGTAACGGGCAAAAATTCAAATCGAAAATTAAAGATGAGAAAAAATGGACTGATCTTATTAAGTATGAAGGAAATGCTCAGGGCTTCAGGATAATTACCAAGCTGCAGAATCCAAAAGTAAAAGGTGGATTGAATCTCACTTACTCAACTCTCGCAGCAGTAACAAAATATCCAAGAGAGTCGCTCATCAGCAAGCAAAATAAATCAATACAAAATAATGCCTACCACAAGTATGGGTTCTTTCAGGCAGAAAAAGAAATTTTTGAGGAAGTAGCCGATGCGACAGGACTTGCTTGTATGAAGAATAAAAAATTTTACTGGTGGTGTCGCCACCCATTGACATTTCTTGTTGAAGCAGCTGATGATATCTGCTACAGAGTTATGGATCTTGAAGATGGCTTCAGACTTGGTTTGATTTCGTTTAAAGAAACTGAAGAATTATTGAGACCTCTGGTTTCAAAACAAGGTTTGAAAGATTATAAAGATAAAGATGAGAAAGACAGAATTGGATATCTACGGGCAGTAGCAATCAATGAGCTTGTTAATGAGCTTGCAGAAGTGTTCCTCGATGAAGAAAAAAATATTTTAAACGGAAAATTTGAAGATGATTTGATAGGAGAAATAAAAAGAGCAAAAGCATTGAACCGGATAAAAGAGATCTCAATTGCAAAAATTTACAAATCACGCAGTGTGGTTGAAAGAGAAGTCGCTGGGTACGAAGTTCTTGGCGGTTTGCTGGATACTTTCATTGATTCATACAACGAAGCATACGAAAAAAGAATCTCTTCTAAAAACAAATCTGTTTTTGCTCTGCTACCAAACAGGATCAGCGAGGATATACCAAATGACCTTTATCCCCGTCTTTTAAGAATTATTGATTTCGTTTCCGGTATGACAGATTCATTTGCCGTTTCACTGTTCAGAAAAATAAAGGG
>JALONF010000346.1 GCA_025455085.1 Ignavibacteriaceae bacterium | reverse complement strand
AGTACAAGCAAAGGTCGAAGTCTTTTACCTTCGCTGTTTAAAATATACGAGCCCGGTTCATACAAAGAAGCAGGCTTTCTATTCTTTAATGAGGCAGAAAGAATTTTATTTATTTTTTTTCTTTCTCCATCGTATAATGAAATGTAATTTATATTTTTCATCAGTAAAGCAGTTCTCTTCTCATAATTTTATTTTTTCTTAATTCCTTTAGTGATTTTGAACCAGTAAGAAACATTATCTTTCTTATAGTTTCAAACCAGCCAATAATCAGATTTTTAACACCATCAACACCAGAAGTGTCAAGTTCCTTTAATATCGTTCTGGCTGAGGCAACATAATCAGCACCGAGTGCAAATGCTTTTGCAGCATCAACGGCTGAGTTAATTCCACCGGAGCCAATCAAAATAAATTTATAATTCTTTTTGAGTTTTGAATTTTCTCTCAAACAAAAAGAAGTGGGTAATCCCCAGTCCCAAAAATAATCATTCGTAGTTGATTTATTTCTAAGCATCTCAATTGCAGCCCAGCTTGTGCCGCCTGCACCCGCAACATCAATTCCTTTCACTCCAACCTCAAGCATCCGTTTGGCAACATCTTTCGATATTCCCATTCCAATTTCCTTCACGATAACAGGGATTTCAATTTCTTTAATTAACTTCTTTAAGCTTTTCAAAAAACCCTTAAAATATGGATTTCCTTCCGGTTGAAGTAATTCCTGCAAGGGATTCAGATGAATAACAAAAGCATCTGCTTCAATCAGTTCAATAAGCATTTTAATTGGATCGGATGATTTTAATTTAACCAACTCTGCTGCACCCAGGTTTCCTAGTACAGGTACTGACTTAGCATTCTTCCTGATTATGTTGTAACTGTTCTTGTAATTTTTATTTTCAAGTGCCTGCCTCTGACTGCCGACTCCAATCGGGATCTTTAAATCTTCCGCAGCAATCGCCAATTGTGCGTTTATGTTCTCTGCTTCTTCAGTGCCTCCCGTCATGCAAGAAATTATAAACGGATAATTAATTTTCTTCTTGAAGAATTTAGTTTCAAAGGAAATTTTATCAAGCTCAACATCGGTTGCGGCATTATGAATAAATTCATATTGATCAAAACCATTAGTTTTTGTTTTGAAGGAAACATCTGCTTTCAAACTTAACTCGAGATGTTCCTTTTTTCTTTGTGATGTGACGTCTTCTGATTTATTCATTTGAATTGTTGAAACTATAAATTATCAAGGCACTCCAAGTTATTAAATTTTAGACTTAAATGCTTTCTTTCGTAAAAAAACAATTTGAGACTTCTGCAAAAATTAGATTGTCATCCCCGTGTAAACGGGAATCCATTTATTTTGTACTAGATTCCTGCTTTCGCAGGAATGACTGATGATTAGAAAATAATTCTTTAGTGATCACTATTAATTATAAGTAACGTATTCATCAGATGTGATGAAAAGTTTGTTTACTTTTATTTCTCCCCTTAAAGCATTCGTTAAAATCAATTCATCTGCGGAAATAAGTTCATCGACTCTGATATTCTTTTCCGCTACATTCGGATGGTTATTGATAAAATAATTTCTGTAAACACCTGGTAAGGCTCCTGAGTGCGAAGACGGAGAAAACCAGCTATTATCTTTCCTGATAAAAATATTTGTTCGGCTTCCCTCAGCTATTTCATCTTTTTCATTCAGATATAGAACTTCGTAAAATCCTTTCGAATTGTATACCGCATATTCATCATCATATAATTTTCTATTTGTCGTTTTGAAGTATCTGAACTTATCGGTTGAGTCAATTTTATTATGAGAAATAACAATCGAGATATTCTTCATTAGTTTGGAAATATCTGATACGTCGATTTTAATTCCCCACTTTGTCAAAGAAAGTTTGATCCTTTTTGGTTTTTGCTTGTCAACTTCTGCAATTGTTTTGACTAACTGCTTTCGAATCTTTTTTTCGTTGAACTTAAAAAGAAAATAATCTGCTGCTGACTTCATCCTGGCAAGGTGGTCATCAAGAAATTTTATTTCACCATTTTCATATCTCATCGTTTCAAATATTTCAAAATAATCAAGCGGTTCAGTCAGGAATTTACTTTTGAGCTTCACCTCTTCAAATTCACTTTGTGGATTACTGTCCCAAACTATTCCTGAGCCGAGCCCCATAATCCCATCATTTGTTTTTTTATTTATTGCAACAGTCCTGATGGCAACATTCATCTTTATTTCTTTCGGAGTTATTACTCCAATTGAGCCGGTATATATTCCTCTTTTTTCCTTTTCTATTTCATTGATAATTTCCATCGTTCTGATTTTTGGTGCACCGGTTACAGAACCGCACGGAAAAATATTCTGGACTATCTCCCGAATTTTTATCTTCTTCCTGAGTTTTCCCTGAACTTTACTTACCATCTGGAATAAAGATTCATATTTTTCAACTTGAAATAATTCAGGAACTTTCACACTGCCGTATCGACATATTCTTCCGAGGTCATTTCTTATCAGGTCAACGATCATCACATTTTCAGCTCTATTTTTCTCTCCGGTTTCCAATTCTTTCACTGATAATGCATCTGAACTATGATTATGTCCTCTATGAATGGTTCCTTTCATTGGTACTGATTTTATTTTTTTGCCATTAGTTTGAAAAAAAAGTTCCGGAGAAAGAGAGACTATAAATTTTTCGTCATTATTGATGAAGGCAGAATATCTCGCCGACTGATTAAAAAGTAGCTTCTGAAAAAAACTTGAGTAAGAGCCTGTGAAATCAAATCGGCCTTTGACTGTGTAATTAACCTGGTAAGTATCCCCTGCTTTAATGTATTTCTTGATTTTTTCTATATCATTCAGGAATTGAGATTCTGTTTTATTCAACTCGAAATTCTTAATTGAATATTTATCATCCGAGTAATCAGTAACAATAATTTTAGATGACTTTAGTTGCCTGACTTCCCCTTTATCAAAAAAGATAAACTGGATAAGTTTCTCACTATCTCCCGATATAATATGCGAAAGTTTTTCTTCAAATAAGAAGCCAGCTTCATAATTGATCAGTGAGTAACCATAAAATCCTTTGTCAATTAATTTTTGGATTAATTTAAATGCATAATAAAGGTCTTCTTTTTTATAGACAGAAATAATTTCAAGCGGTTTTATAAAAAGATATGACAAAGCTTTTTTATAAAGAGAGGGAGTGTAAAAGAATGCAGCGCAAGGAGTGTCTTCAACTTGCTTTATAATATCATCGAATTTCATACTATTTTATCTGTGCAAAAAAAATTAAATAAATCCAAAATTGTTTGAGAATCTTCTATGCAAAAACCCCGTCTTTCCTTCTGGCAAATATGGAATATGAGCTTTGGATTCCTTGGAATTCAATTTGGTTTCGCCCTTCAGAATGCAAATGTAAGCAGAATCTTTGAAACTTTAGGAGCCAGCATTGATAACATCCCGATCTTGTGGATTGCGGCTCCGGTAACCGGTTTAATCGTTCAACCAATAATCGGACATATGAGCGATAAAACATGGAACCGGCTCGGACGAAGAAGACCTTATTTTTTGGTCGGCGCGATTCTGGCTTCGGTGGCAATTATTTTCATGCCAAATTCTCCAGCACTTTGGATTGCAGCCGGAATGTTGTGGATAATGGATGCATCAATTAATATTTCGATGGAGCCGTTCAGAGCTTTTGTTGGAGATATGCTTCCTTCTGAGCAAAGAACTCAGGGTTTTGCAATGCAGAGTTTTTTCATCGGAACTGGAGCGGTAATCGCCTCAGCGCTACCATATATGATGACGAACTGGTTCGGTATTTCAAACATCGCACCGGAAGGTGAGATCCCTGATTCAGTAAAGTTCTCTTTTTATGTTGGTGCAATAGTATTCTTCCTTGCTGTTGCGTGGACGGTATTTAGCACAAAGGAATATTCTCCGGAAGAGCTGAAGAAATTTTCTGAGGCAGATAATCAAAAATCAGAAGACAAAAATCAAAAGAGAGTTTTAGTTACTTATTCCAAATTTATTAAAGATGGTTTGATATGGCTGTTGTTAGGAATTATAATTACAATTCTGATTACAATCAGCGTTAATGAAATTGATTACGGATTATATGTTCTTTTTGTCGGAGGTGCTGCGTTTGGATTGCTTCAAATTATTGCTGGATATTTTGTTAAAAATAATAAAACTGAAAATGGATTCGTAGTTGTTCTTAATGATCTTTACAATATGCCGAAAACAATGAAGCAGCTCGCGGTTGTTCAGTTCTTTTCATGGTTTGCACTTTTTGCGATGTGGATTTATACAACTCCTGCTGTTACTCATCACGTCTATGGTGCAACTGATCCAACATCTGCTGTATTTAATGAAGGTGCAGATTGGGTGGGTGTACTGATGGCGACATACAATGGATTCGCTGCAGTGATGGCGTTCGTACTTGTATGGCTGGCTAAATTAACAAGCAGGAAAACAGTCCATTTAATTAGTCTTGTTGCTGGAGGATTGGGATTGGCTTCGTTCTATTTGATAAAAGATCCGAATCTCTTACTTGTTTCTGAATTAGGAATCGGACTCGCCTGGGCTTCTATACTTGCAATGCCATACGCAATTCTAACCGGATCACTTCCCGCAGAAAAGATGGGAGTCTACATGGGAATTTTTAATTTCTTTATAGTCATTCCTCAAATAACAGCAGCAAGCATTCTGGGATTTTTTGTAAGGAACGTTTTTGGCGGTGAAGCAATCTATGCCCTCGTTTTGGGTGGTGCGTCAATGGTTGTTGCCGGGATTATGACAATGTTTGTTGATGATGTGGATTGATTGAATTTTTCTGTAGGGTTCGGATTCCTATCC
>JALONF010000345.1 GCA_025455085.1 Ignavibacteriaceae bacterium | reverse complement strand
TTTCTGGGGATTGAGTGGTTTAACTCTTTATCTTTTCGCTACAATGGGTAAAACCCTCGATGCACCTAAAGCAGCGAAGAAAACTTTTATTATCATCGGTGGCAGCGACGCATTTTTATTAATGGGTTTGGTATTGATGTGGCTGCTTTCTCCGGCTACCGGATGGTCATTGAATAATCCGCAGATTCCTTTGCAGGGTGAGTTTGCACACGTGGCATTTATCTTTTTGCTAATTGCTGCATTTGCCAAAGCAGGTGCATTTCCACTTCATACCTGGGTTCCTGATTTCAGTCAGAATTCTCCTGTAGAAAGCGCAGCATTTCTTCCGGCATCACTAGATAAGCTGCTTGGAATTTTTCTGCTTGCAAAAATGCTTACGTCTCTGTTCATTGTTTATCCTTTGATAAATATGATATTAATTTCACTCGGTGCATTGACTGTGATATCTGCTGTGATGATGGCGATGGTTCAGCATAATGGATACAGACTGCTTGGTTATCACGCAGTAAGTCAGGTTGGATATATGGTTATGGGAGTTGCAAGCGGAAGTGTTCTCGCTTTTGCCGGCGGATTGTTCCATATGATAAATCATACCATCTATAAATCTAACCTGTTTTTATCATTTGGTTCAGTTGAGAAAAGAGCCGGAACTGCTGAGCTTGATTATCTTGGTGGACTTGGATGGCTTTGATCGGTGCATTATCCATTTCAGGAATTCCGCCGTTCAATGGTTTCTTTTCAAAGTGGATGATCTATCAGGGATTGATTGAAAAAACAGCAACACTTGGTGCCGGCTATCAGTTATGGCTTCTCGCTTGCATAATCATTGCCGTTTTCGGAAGTGCATTAACTCTTGCAAGCTTTATGAAATTCTTGCACGCAGCATATCTTGGAAGACGACCTGATATTTACAAAGACATAAAAGAAGCTCCAGCTAATCAATGGTTATCAACCGGGTTGTTATCAGTATTATGTATTGTATTTGGAATATTAGCCGTTGCTCTGCCACTCAAATATTTCATTTATCCTGTTGTTGAAGCTTCAGGTATGAGCATTCCAGCATTCGTTGGATTATATGATCCGATAATAGTCATTTTATTATTTGTTGTTGCATTCATAATAGGATTGTTGATTTATGGATTAACCGCAAAAGTAAGATATGATGATATCTATGTTGGTGGAATGCCTGCTTTGGAAAAATTCCGTATTGCAGGAACAGAGTTTTATAACGAAGTAAGAAATTTCACTTTGCTTAAGTCGATTTATAATTATGCTGAGAAAAAGTACTTCGATCTTTATGAGATGGGAAGAGAGTTTACTTTTTCATTTTCGGGATACCTGCAGAAAGCACATCCCGGTCAGCTTCAGCTTTATGTTCTTTATATAGTTGTCGGTTTTTTAATAATAATGTTGGTGGTGTAGTTCAATTTGGAGAAAAGAACTCACCCTAAATCCCTCTCTTATTAAGAGAGGGACTTTGACGAGGATTCCACCCCTTCTCTTTTTAAGAGAAGGGGACTGGGGATGAGTTCTAGTTATTGATTTATTTTTACAATTTTTTTTAAAATCGAGAAAGTTTTCAGGAGGATTAAATGCCTGTAGAACCGTGGTTAATTTTTATACTGAGCGTTATGATAATCGCTTCAATTGCAGCATTGGAGATGGAGGATATTCTTTCCTCAATCGTTGCAATAGGTGTTGTTGGTTTAGGAGTGTCACTATCATTCCTTTTCCTTCAGGCACCTGATCTCGCAATTGTTCAATTCCTTTTTGAAATTTTTGCCGTGATAATTCTTGTCAGAGCATTCTTAAAGAAAGATTATCATAAAGAAAAACCCTCAACAATAAATAAAATTCTTGCCGGAGTAACAGTAATCACTCTCGCTGCAATTTTCATTTTCAGCATTTCTGTATTTGAACTTCTTCCTCCATTTGGCGAACCGCTGATGACAACTGCACAATACTATCTTGATAACGGCGCTAAAGATACCGGTGCGGCAAATCTTGTAAGCTCAATCGTTCTTGATTATAGGGCATACGATACGCTTGGAGAAGTTACGGTACTGTTTGCTGCAATACTAGGTACATTCACAATTCTCAGAATAAAGTCCAAATCAAAAAAAGAGAAAACGGAGTTAGATCATGCGGCAAAATGATGGTATGACATTAATAGTGAAAACAGTAACACGAATCAGTGTCTGGATGATTTTGCTTTACGGAATTTATATAATCTTCCATGGACACCTTTCACCTGGCGGAGGTTTTGCCGGTGGAGTTATAATTGCATTAGCGTTCTTAAATGTAATGCTTGCTTATGGAAGAAAATTTACTTCCGACTGGCTCAACATTAGTTTTCTTCACGATGTGGAGGCTGCAAGTGCAACTTTATTTTTAATAATTGGTATTCTTGGTATTTCTATCGGCGGATCTTTCCTTGCAAATTTTTTAATGAAAGGAGAATTATTCGCTTTGATAAGTTCAGGCACAATACTTCCGCTAAATATAGTTATTGGAATTAAAGTCGGGATGTCTCTATTTCTTGTCGTCTGGGTTTTAGCCGGATCAAAAACTGTGAAAGGAGAATAAACTATGATTGTATATCTTCTCTGCTTTGCGCTGTTGCTTGTTGGACTATACGGAGTACTTACGAAAAGAGATTTGATAAAAATAATTCTTTCACTTGGAATACTTGGTTATGCCGTTAATCTTCTTCTGATACTTTTCGCATATCGTAATGATTCTATTTACCCGATACTTGCCAAAGGAAAAGAAGTCAAACAAATGGTTGATCCTCTTCCGCAAGCTTTGGTGCTCACATCAATTGTTATCGAACTTGGAACGACAGCAATGCTTGTTGCACTTGCCATAAAACTTTTTGAAAAATATGAAACATTTGATATTACACAGATAAGGAGGTTAAAAGGATGATACTTCCTTATTATATAATTATTCCGCTTCTTGCCGCATTTTTAATTACTATGATCGCAGGGAAGAAAGATAACTGGGCGGTTATTCTAAGTGTGATCTCGGTGAGCGCCGTACTTGTTCTTTCACTTTATTCTTTCATTACAATGAAGGAACAGACTGTTACTTATGAAATGAGTGCCTGGTCAATACCCTATGGAATTGTTCTTGTCCAGGATGCGTTGACTTGTTTCATCCTGGTGATGGTAAGCATCATTTCATTTACATCTTTGATATTTTCAATACAATATATCCGTCATCTTTCCATGGATTGGAAATACTATGCGTTGTTCATGCTGCTGGTAACAGGAATGAACGGAGTAATAGCAACAGGGGACCTTTTCAATCTCTTTGTCTTTATGGAGATTGCATTGTTTTCAGCTTTCGCACTTGTGGCATATGGCAGCAAAGCAGAAGAGTTTGAAGCAGCGTTTAAATATGCTGTAATGGGTTCAATTTCTTCCATATTAATTTTGGCTGGAATAGCAGTTTTATACAGTGCAACTTCGAACTTAAATATGGCTAAGATAGCTGAAGTCCTTCCAACAGTTAATCAGAAAATAGTTTTCTGGGTGGGTGGACTATTCATTGCCGGTTTTGGATTGAAAGCTGCTGCAATGCCCTTCCATGCCTGGCTTCCTGATGCACATTCTTCTGCGCCGGCACCAATATCATCAATGCTTTCGGGAGTGCTGATTAAAG
>JALONF010000344.1 GCA_025455085.1 Ignavibacteriaceae bacterium | reverse complement strand
GCTGCGGTTGAAATGCTTCATAACTTTACTCTTGTTCATGATGATATAATGGACAATGCTGATAAAAGGAGAGGAAGATTAACCTTACATAAAAAGTATGATCATAATACAGCCATACTTGCAGGCGATAGTCTTCTTTCGATTGCATATGAATACTTATTAAAAGATTGTAACGGAAATGCAAAAGAAGTGATAAGTTCATTTACTCACGGTTTGATTGAAGTATGTGAAGGTCAAAGTTTAGATACTGATTTTGAGTTAAGGAAAAATGTTGCTTTATCTGAATACATAACAATGATAAAAAAGAAAACTGCTGCGATGGCTGAAATGTGCTGTAAAATCGGAGCGCTTCTGGGTGGAGGGACAAAATCTCAGGTTAATGCTTTGGGTAATTATGGATTAAATCTTGGGATTGCTTTCCAGATTCAGGATGATCTTCTTGATATTTCTGCTGATGAAAAGAAATTTGGTAAAACAATTGGCGGCGATCTAGTTGAAGGTAAAAAAACTTTTCTTTTTCTTGAAGCACTTGAAAAATCAAAAGGTGAGGATAGAAAAAAACTCCTGAAGGTAATCGAGAAAAAGGGAATAAGAAGAAACCAGGTATCATCTTATAAATTGATCTACGAAAGGCTTGGCGTTCTTGATGATGCACGGCGTGAGATCAGAGCCTACACTCAAAAAGCGTTAAGTTCAGTTAATCTGCTTGATGAAGAAAATAAAAAAATATTTAGATGGCTTGCTGATTCGCTAATTCACAGAACGAGTTGATGATCGAAAGAACTGTTAAAATAATTAATAAGGCAGGTCTGCATACGCGTCCTGCTGCAACTGTAGTTAAGATGGCAGCAAAGTATAAATGCGAGTTCTTCATTTCACGCGATGGTATGAATATAAATGGAAAAAGTATTATCGGTGTTATGACTCTCGCTGCTGAAGAGGGTGCAGAGCTGCTTCTCTCATTTAATGGTGAAGATGAAGAACAGGCTGCTAAAGAAATTATAGATTATTTCGAAAGAGGATTTGACGAACTTTGAAATCATTTAAAGAAATATATCGTTCAGCTGAGAATAAAATTCCAGGAATCGGTGCGGCACCCGGAATCATTCTTGGTGAGGCATATCTCTTTACCAAAGAAAAACTTCAAATAAGCAAAGCCGATATTGATGATATTGAAAAGGCAAAACATGATTTAAGCGAAGCAATTGCCAAATCAAAAAAAGAACTTAATAAAATTTTTGCAGTAGCTCGTGAAAAAATGGATGATGTCCGGTCTGCAATTTTCGAAGCTCAATTGATGATACTTGACGACCCAATACTATTGAATGCGATTATCAGTAGAGTTGAAAGTGAAGGGAAGTCTCCTGAATACATTGTCGATGATGAAATATCGAAATACCAGAGCAGAATGATTCTTTCCCATGAAGCATATATGAAGGAAAGAGCTATGGATATCGAAGATATTAAGCAGCGTATCATAAGAAATTTACAGAAGAAGAGATGGGAATCTAAAATTGACCATAATGTAATTGTTGTAAGTGATTCTCTTACTCCTGCTGATACTATTCTTCTTTCCCGCAACAAAGTTTTAGCCTTCGTTACAGATCATGGTGGACTTACATCTCACGCTGCTATTATTTCCCGCTCACTTAATATTCCTGCTGTTGTAGGAACGCATAACTCAACGGCTCAGATAAAAGATGGAGATGAAATAATTGTTGACGGTTTTTATGGTTATGTAATTATAAAACCCACCACTCAGCAAAAAGAATTTTTTATTGAGAAAAGAAAAAGGCTTCTCGAATTACAGAGAGAACTTGAAGAACTCAAAGATGAAAAAGCTGTTACGAAGGATGGCAGAGAGATAAAGCTTTTCGCCAATGTTGATGTTTCCGGTGAGATTGAAATGGTAATTACAAGCGGCGCAAATGGAATCGGGCTTTATAGATCAGAGCAAATATTAAATGAGCTGGGAGAATTTCCATCCGAAGATGAACAAACCACAATCTATTCTAAGCTTTCATCAAGGATTTATCCAGCCTCCGTGACGATAAGAGTTTTTGATATTGGCGGAGATAAATTCCGTTTCCTCGACTTTGAAGAGCCAAATCCGTTCCTTGGCTTAAGAGGAATCAGGCTTCTGCTTGAAAATCCTGCAATGTTTAAAACTCAAGTTAGAGCTATACTAAAAGCAAGCATCAACAAAAATATTAAAATGATGCTGCCTATGGTTAGTACCTTAAAAGAAATAAGAGAGTCAAAAAAGATTATTGAAGAGTGTAAGAAAGAACTGAGAAGCGAAAAGATTAAATTTGATAATGATATCCAAATAGGAATTATGATTGAAGTTCCATCAGCGGCAGTGATGGCAAGAGATTTTTCAAGAGAAGTTGATTTTGTAAGCATTGGCACAAACGACCTGGTCCAATATCTAATGGCGGTTGACAGAGGAAATGACCTGGTATCGGCTCTATATCAGGAATTCAGTCCGGTGGTGATTAATACTTTAAAACATATTATTGATGAAACAAAAAAATCTAAAAAGCCAGTAAGCCTTTGTGGTGAAATGGCTGCAGATACACTTGCGATGCCACTTTTAGTTGGGCTGGGATTTGATAGTTTGAGTATGTCTCCAGCTACTATTACTTATGCCAAAAGAATAATCAGAACATGTGATTATAAAAAAACTAAGAGACTTGCTGCTCAATGCCTCAAAATGCAAAGTGAGGAGGAAGTAAAAGCTGCAATTGAAGACTTCTTTAAAAAGAATAAAATCACCAGAACCAGACAGATTATTTAATCTTTATGCAGATAAAAGATTTCATCAAAAAATACGATACTCAAAATCAATTTAAAGTTCTAAAAGAAACTTATAAGCAGGCAGCAGATGCATGGGATAATAAATTTGATTTATCTCAACTTAAAAAAAATAATTTTTCTTCGATCGTTTTTTGTGGATTGGGTGGTTCTGCAATCAGTGGGGATTT